>NZ_CP084956.1 GCF_022788655.1 Sulfitobacter indolifex
ATGATTCCCGCGACACCGAGCGTAACAGACAGACCATCAGAGTTGGCAACGGATATATCCGAGCGGCTAAACCGTGCGATCAGTGAGCATCTGCTCTCTGCATTCGCGCCAGACAACACAAAATCCCTGCGCCTTTTTTCGGCCCCAGAGGCCGCCGAATTACTAGGCGTGTCGGGCCAGTTCATGCGTAAAGTCCACGGCGAAGGCACGATACCAGAGCCAAAAGACGTCCGCGCTGGCCGCCGATACTACAGTGCCCAAGAGCTGTGGGAAGCCCGCCAAATTCTTGAAAAAGCGTCTCGAACAAAGGGCAGATACGTCCCTGGCCGCAAAGAAGGCGAACGACTGCAAGTCTGGCAGCTGATGAACTTCAAAGGCGGCAGCAGCAAAAGTACATCGACAATTCACCTTGCGCACTACCTAGCCCTTCATGGCTACCGCGTGCTGGTGGTCGATTTGGATCCGCAAGGATCGCTGACGTCTATGTGCGGCATCAATCCAGAAATCGAATTCGATGGCCTCACCGTCTACGATGCGATCCGCTACGATGATCCGGTGCCATTTTCTGACGTCATTATGCCCACGTATTTTCCGGGACTGTCGCTTGCTCCAGCACGCCTGCTGCTCTCCGAATTCGAGACTGAATCAGCGGTAAACTCAAACCCTGACCAACCTTTCTTCCTGCGCATCCGCAATGCATTGGCCCAGGTAGAAGATCAGTACGACATCGTCTTGATGGACAGCCCTCCACAGCTGGGCTTTCTGACGATCTCCGGCATGGCCGCCGCAACGTCCCTTATCGTCCCTCTCACGCCCTCAATGCTCGACGTGTCATCCACGGCCCAGTTTCTTGAGCTTGCCGGTGCCTATATGGGTGTCATCGAGGATGCGGGTGCCGAGCTTCAGTATGATCACTTTAAGTTTCTGATCACCCGCGACGAGCCAACAGATGTGCCGTCACAACAGTTGACCTCATTCATGCGCGCGCTCTTTTTGGACCGCGTGATGACAGCCACTGCGCTCAAAAGCACCGCAATCAGCGATGCCACGATGCTCAAACAATCAATCTACGAAGTCGTGCGCTCAGAGATGACACGGGCGACCTATGACCGCGCCAAGCAATCCATGGATGCTATTGGCAGCGAGGTTGAAGCAATGATTCACCAAGCATGGGGGCGTAGCTGATGGCACGTAAATCACTTCAGGATCTAAGCGGCATTGCCAAGACGATTGCCAATTCCAGCCCGCAACCCAAAGATCGAACCACCAAACCCACAGCACCCGCCTTGGGTGCCCTGCAGGGGTCGCTGTCAGCCATTCGCGAGCTTGACCCATCGCTCATTGATGACTGGGGACCCAAAGATCGCCTTGATGGGTTTACAGCTGTAAACTCTGAAGATGATGGCGACGGCTTTGAAACCCTTAGATCCAGCATCAAAGACGACGGCCAACAGGTTCCGATTTTGGTTCGCAGGGCAGGGACCGAGGGTAGGTTTGAAATCATCTATGGCCGCCGAAGATTGCAGGCCTGCCGAGAGCTCGGCCTGAAAGTCCGCGCCAATGTTCAGGACCTCGATGACGCAACAGCTCTTCTCGCCAAAGGCCTTGAGAATGCGGCACGTCGCAACCTGTCGTTTTACGAAAAGGCGCGGTTTGCCGCCGTCATACGGGCGGCTGGTCACGATACCAAAACCATCCGCCAAGTTCTCAGCCTTTCCGCGTCTGGGCTATCCCACCTGACCAAGGTCACGGACAATATTCCCGACGATGTTGGCGATCAAATTGGAGCCGCTCCAAAGTCGGGACGGCCGAAATGGACCGCCTTGGCAGAAGCCTTCGCATCCAAGAAGGTAAATGCAGCATCATCCTTCGCAATCCTGTCAAAGTTGAACGCCGAGCTATCGTCAGATGACCGCCTTGAGCAGCTTATGAGAGAGATTACGCAGCGCGGCGCACGTCCAAGCGAGGGCAGGGAGGCAACACCGGTCCCAGGCGTCACAATTAAGTCGGGGCGCGGATCAATCGCGATGTCCATCAAGAGGGCAGGGGAGAACGCAGCATTTGCTGAGTGGCTCGACCGTGAGCTCGAAGGCATCATCAAGAAATCCTACCAGGAGTTTACAGCTGTAAACCCTGCGGATGACACCAGAGGCTAGAGCAACAAAGGAGGACGTAAGCAAAGAGAAACCCCCGAAACCGAAGCTTCGAGGGCTGAACGTATTTCTACGCTTCTCAGATTAGACACCTGAATCGTAGCAGTCACCGAATCGCTAAGCAATAAAAAACGCTCTTGGGCGAACGGGAAATCTTTGCCTGCAGGCAAATCATGAGAACAATTCAAGGAATGGCTCCTGCTGGAGCACACTCGTCGCACAAAGCGACGGGGCAGGGAGGTATTGCCCAAAACAAATGGCAACTCCTAAAGGTAATCGAAGACATCAGAGAGCCGCTTGGCTTAAAAGGCACATCCATCTCTCTCCTCAGAGCGATGATCTCGTTCCTGCGTGTAGATCAAGTCGATGCAACACGCGACGACGGGCATATTTGCTTTGCTTCAAATGCCTCCCTCGCAAAACGCGCCCATGTCAGTATTCAAACCGTTGAGCGTCATATTGCGAAACTGGTGTCCTTGGGCCTGCTGACGCGGCGATCGAGCGGCAATGGCAAACGCTGGGCCCGCCGAGACCGTCAGGGCAGCATTGTCCTTGCTACAGGCCTGTCACTTCTGCCGCTCGCAGAGCGTTACCCTGAATTCCTGCGCATGGCGCAAGATCACCAGGATCATCAAAACGAACTGGGACGGCTCAGAGACATGTGCTCAGCCGCCCTGAGCAACCTCAAAGCACATCTCATGCACGTCAATTGGGATGAAGGCTTGCTCTCAAAAGCACGCAATCTATTGAGACGCCAGCCAGACAAGCAAGCTTTAAGCGATCTTCTGGATGAAATCACTGTGGAAATCTCGAAGATAAGCTCTGCAAAACCAGATGATTTGAGGGCCACTGACCCCGAAATTGAGGGGCACAAAGAGACTTCCAAGACTCAGTATGTTAAAGAAGAAAATTCTTTTCAGATAGAAGTAGGCCAAGATGAGATGGAGCGCGCCTACCCAAGGCTCTGCGCAGAACTCAGGTTTGCTAAGAACCAAGAAGACTGCCGTCGCTTAATGGATGACATTGCTGGATATCTCAACCTTGGGAATACTTGGTTTTCGATTAAGGATCTTGGTCCAGCGCTCAGTTTCATGATCTTAGGATATCTTTTGGAACGCACAGAGACGATCAGCAATCACCGTGGTTACGCGTTCAAATTGTCCCAAGACCTTGCGAATAAGAGCCTTAATTGGCGTACGCTCCTGAAGAAACCGAGGTCAAAATAGGACTGATAGCATGACTGCGTTCTGGTATTTTGTACTATTACCTTCGCAATGTGATGAATTTTGCGTTTCATTTCTGCTGGAACGATTTCAATGCCTTAATCGTTTCGCTTTCTCAGACTTTCGTTTCATGGTTCTCACAGACTAGGCTGTCATGGATTTCAATGCTGCGCACCCAAATGCGGCCGCGAGGTAATCCGCAAAGGCGTTGCTCAAAAAGCTGGGAGAACGACCAGTTCGCACTCTTTGAAAAGCCTTATCGAGGGCGAGCAATTGTAAATCTCGGAGAAGGGCGTACAACCAGTTATGGCATCACAGGAGCATCAGTGGACCGCGCGCATTTCGCCGCGCCCTACACTCAATGCCCTTCCATGTTTTACCACTAGAAAATTCTTGGTGATCTTCGAGAAATATCGCTCACGTGACCTGGCTAAGCCGAGAGAGCGAGTGAATGTGAACTTTACGAAATTCCCAGAAAACCTGTGTTCTAGGCAAACTGTAGATGCACTAATGAACAAATGGTGAGGCATCTAATAGACAAATGGTGGAGCCTCTAATATGCATTCTGTAACAAGGAAGCGGACCTCTTTTTCGGTTTGGGCTTCATCAGGCGAGAGAGAGACCAAAGGTTCATGACTGATACAGAAAGATATCTGCCAAGGCACCTCATCCCAGAGCTTGAAGATGCACTTGCATCAGCACGTGTGGTCAACCTCATTGGTCCAAGGCAAGTTGGCAAGACAACACTTGTACGAGACTTGTTTGGCAATGGCCGTTTCATCACATTGGATGACGCAGCTGTCTTGGCGGCCATTGAAGCGGACCCGGAGGGGCAGCTTACCAGCTTAATGGAAAATTTGAACGGCGAGCCGCTTATCATTGACGAGGCCCAGCGATCCAAAAAACTAGCTCTCGCGATCAAGAGGGTCGTCGATACCAATCGGCGTAAGGGGCAATTTGTACTTACCGGCTCCTCCAACGTATTCACAACCACTGATGTGGCTGACTCGCTTGCGGGGAGAATGCGAACACTTAAGCTCTGGCCCCTATCCGTCGCTGAAGTCAAAAAGGCACCCGTCAATCGCATCATGGATTGGGCGATGCAGGACGAACCGAAACTAGGGCAGGTGGGTGATCCAGAGCAGGTCAGTCGAGGAGACTACATAGATCTCATCCTAGAAGGTGGTTTTCCAGAGGTGAGAGAGTTGTCAATCAGATCCCGTCAGCGGCAATATCGGGATTACATTGACGCAGTGGTGGAGCGCGATGTCGCTGATATCATGCCGGTTCGAAAACCGGATGCGTTGCGTATCCTGATAGATCAGATGGCGGCACGCTCCGCGCAGGAAATCAGCACGTCCGAGCTTTCCAAACTGACGAAACTGCAACGGGTTACCGTCGATCAATACCTTGATATTCTGCTACGGCTGTCAATGTTGACCAAGCTGGGTGCCTGGACATCAGGCGAGGGCAAGCGGGAGATCAAGAACCCTAAATACCATTTTGCAGATACGGGCATCGCCTGTGCCCTTCGGCGTTTCACCCAAGATACTTTTACTATCGACAACACACCGCAGGCGCTTGGCGGCCTGCTAGAAAGCTTTGTTCTGAACGAGATCCAGCGTGCCGTCCCAATGCAGGACGCTGACTACCGGCTCTATCACTGGCGCAGTGCAGACCAGCGGGAAATTGACATCCTGATCGACGGTGGCAGCCACTTGGTCTGCGTTGAGATCAAGGCGTCTGCATCAGTCACTGGAGATGATTTTAAACACCTCAAATGGTTTTCAAAAGACGGGCCTGGTCGTAGTAAAAAATGCACGGGGATCGTGTTCTACCTAGGCCAAGAAAAGCTCACCTTTGGCGACAGGAACTTCGCCCTTCCGGTGAGCGCGCTTTGGAGCACGATCAATTTTTGATTATGTTTCAAATGCCCTGATCCCCGGCTTGATCTGTTTGCTTCGTGTCATCGAGATTGCAAATGATCACTGGTCTGCCGCAAAAATAGATGATGCGAAGACGCTTACGCAAAGCAAGGAGGGCAGGGGGCTCAATTTTGATGCCAACAGCTTGAGTGAAGCCTTAGTGGCGATGTGGTACGTCGACCATACCGTCGGTTTCCAGTTGCAGACACGCCCGCCACAATGGCGTTTTCCAGTAGGTGCGATCTGTTAGTCTCCCACCGTCGGATGTTTCCTCCAGAAAACCAATCCAGCTGAGTGGTTGCAGGACATGCGTGAAGATGAACCCGGCGTGGTCATAGTATTCCCGATCAATCACATGCGCACGTTTTTCGAGACCATAGAGTGTCTTGACGAGATGCGCTTCTGTGAGGCCTTGTTCGGCCTCGACGTTGATGATGTTGAGGAAGATGTCCCAGTTTCCGGGAGCTGTGAACTCTGATCGGGCATTTCGCGCGTGACTATATTCGAACAGGTAAGTTTCTGAGATCTTCGCGAAGAACGCACCACGCTGGCTGGCAAGGTCTTGCGCCTTTTTTGAAACCTGGAACTTTCCCTTTGTATGACGCCCGAACTTGGCGACAGTCATCAAATCGTGGACGACCATCGCGTGCGGCACGTCCCATTCGTTCAAGACTTTGTTGAGTCGCATCAGTTCATCAGTATGATATTGCGGCCAGGGCGAATGATCTGCCATCCAATGGGCAAACTTGCGGTTGAAGGCCTTGATTTGCGTAAGCCCAATCCCGCCGTGCGCTGCGGCATATTCGAATGCGTTTTCCATCGCTTTCAGAAGGCGGGAGTGATCGAGTACTGGATCACCATCAGCAATGTCATGGAACTTAATCATCTGGTTGCCTACCACTTTGGCCGAGCCAATGTCGATTGAAGCAAAATTTGAAGGTTGCCTACTTCAATAATCAATCGTCTGACTCATGCAACCAATGATTGTTGCTTGCTGTAACCGTAGACCGGCCATTCGGCGCGGTCGCAACGAAGGGGAAAGAAGCGGACGAAGGGTGAATTCGCTGCGGGTGCGCTAATAGCCGCTATTGGTCAGACTTCGAAATTTGAAATAAAATCGGCTGATCTGATGTGACCGAGATTCCGCGCCTCGTCTTCGGCGTTGGCATCGTCGTCACAAAGCGTCGTAACGGACCTGTCTGAACCAGCTTCAAGAAGCATGCGCATCGCCGTTTCGTCGTCCCGCATTGCCGCCAGATGCAGCGGCGTCCAACCGTTGATCCCACGTTGATTTAGATCGGCTCCCGCCTCAATCAGTAGTTCAAGGATCCGATGTCTGTTTTGAACCAAGTCGTCGAGGCATTCCATCAACGGTGGAAAGCCTCCCGTCTTTTTAGGGCTTAGATCTACGCCCTTTTCAATCATCCATTTAACAGATGCTACAGACCCGCTTCCAACTGCGTGACAAATCCAGCTGCTGTTAAGCCAGCTATCCTCGCCGTGTGGAAAACTGTCGACCACTTCCAACGCAAATTCGAGGTTAGACAAATCTCCCTCTGCAAGCCAGGCTCCAACCTCCAACAGTTCTTTGTATGAAGGGTCATCCTCCTTCTTAAATCCGTAATCTGCCCAACCTGTTCTGGCCATTTGTAGACTTGTCCCTACCGACGAATATGGTTCGATTTCAATTTATCTACTTTTGATAACAGACATTCGTGCGTAGCGCAGCATTGGTCAATTTGGGCTCTTCTGTAGCATTCGCTGCGCTATTTACGAACGGCTGCTTTCGCTTACCGTAAAGGCCAAATACCTATCGAAACGACCCCTGACTAAGCTAGCAATTGCCCTCGCGACCCTTCAAATTGATCAGTCAGAGTATCATGATCCGAACTCAAGCCTTCGATACAGTACGGATTCAGGAATTGTCGCCCGCCAAACAGGGCTTTGTCTGTTGCGCTGAGGTCTGCGAGCTCACAGACCGCGTCCCATTTACGGGCAATCGTGATAATCTGTTGCGTGATGACCTCGATTGCGTCGTCGTCGGTGAGTAGGAAATCTGGTGCGGCGGTTAGACAACTGGCCAAAGTGCTCATCCGATTGTCGCCCTTGATTAGCATCGCCTGCGTCGCTTCATTCCCGGTGCGGCCTTGAGGGCAGATGTCATAAGCGGGGGAGAGCGTAAGCATTTCGCCGTCCCAAAAGGCTGCATGATTGCGGGCGTGATCGTCCGTATTGCCACACAGCACGTTAAAGCAGATTCGGCCAAACAGCTCTCGCAGCGTCTCCTTGGGCTTGGCGAAGCGGTGACGAATGATCTCGGCCAGATCCTCGTAGGAGGCATAGCGCGCCATCATCTCATCCAGCCCAAGGATTGTAAGTGCAGACACCATCGCTTTGCGATGCCAGTCCTCACCTGCGCGGGTCCGGTCAAAGCGCTCGATCAAGAGCACGTCTTTGCCGCCAGCTTCAATCATCGAGACGGGCGCGACGTCTAGGCCGCAGGCAGCCGCGAGCTTCATCGCGATGAATTCCGCTTTGACGACGCTATAGAGGTCGCCGCTTGCCGAGAATTTGGCGATCAACTTGCGATCTCCGCGATCGATCAGCGCCTTGGGCCGCGCGCCACCGATTGATGTACCGTGATTGAGCGCCTGATCTAGGCCAAGCGTCAGGGGCGCGCCTTTTTCAATGAGACTGGCTGCCTCGATGAGTTCCTCATATGTGGCTTCGGATTTCCGGCGCGGCACATACTGCGTCGCCGACGCTTGGAAATCGAGGGCACCGATGCGGTCAGAACCGGATGCAAGCAGGTAGGATATTTCTGTGATGTTGCCGACTTCGGCTGTACTCGCCTTTGCGCCCACCAAACGATTGATGATGACACGCCGCCCCCATGCATCCGGAGAGCCGTCGCGAATGCAGCTGGCCATCGAAAGACCGGCCTGAGGTTCGATGATGCCTCGACGCAGCGGGAGTTCGGGTGCGTATATCGGTATTGCATCGGTGCGCTCGAGGTAGCTTGCACCGTAATTGAATACGAACCGGTCCGCATCTTGCGTGATGCGCCCTGCAACGACAGGGGCGGTGCTTTCGGGCAGCCATATCCAGACAAAGGCCTCCGAGGCTTGGGCAAAATTAGAAGTCATCGTCGACCTCTTGCTTGGATGCCCGGACGCTCTTTGGCAGGAGTGTTAGTTTTTCATCAAGGCGGGCATTGTGCATTGCCAGCGTACTGTCATCGGCATCAAACAGACGCACGCCAACAAGCGCTGCGACCTCGAAGACCGTGCCGATCTCAGGGCCGGGTGCACCTTTTTCGATGTTATACAGTGTCGTGCGGCTAATGTTTGCACGGTCCGCAAGGTCTTGCGCTGTCATGCCGCGTTCCGTGCGCGCGACGCGGATCAGCTTGCCGAAGGTAGACAAAGCTTGCTTCGTAACCCGTGAGTAACTTCTTTTGCGTTTCATGTGCGCTGCCATTGTCTGATTAGATGAACGTGAGATGTCTTACGTCCAGTATATTGGACAAGTATTATCAATCTGGCGTCGAGTCAAGATGTTGTCCAGTATTCTGAACGTAATGAAGCGAATGTTCAGGTAAGTGAACGAAACTGGTCTTTGGTGCATCCATTCCAGCAAACCGGCCCCACCAGAGCTTGGGGGGAGATGGAAGAGAGCGAGATGTGTCGTTCCCAGGTCTGACGGAGGCAGGGTCTTTTGATCGGCGCGTTGTCAGTCAAATTGGAAATGAAGATGCCTTCCCGCAATTTCTTTTGTCAGTGTTCACTATCAGCGACGTGGCCATAGGCTTTCTCCTGATGTGTTGAGTTGCTCGATAATTCTGGTCGCAGCTGTCGCCCCGTCCACAAAGGTTGTCCCCGCTCTTTTTCCCCTGTCCCTGCGGGCCATTCTTCGCGGAACAAAAAGAGCGGGGCCTGCCCCTCTCCGCTGCGCTTCGCCTTCGGTATGTCCGGGCCTTGGCCAGCTGCAAGGTGACCATCATTGCAACGCAAACAAGGAGAAAAGCAATGACCACGAACTGCATCAAATTCACCAGCGACGACATCGAAACAGCAAAAGGTATCGGCTCAATTTCAACCCTGACATTCGACCTCGACATCACAGTCGAGCCCGTTGCCAGCAGCAACCCTATGGCACCAACGCATCGCGTCCTCGGCCGCTCCCCTCGCGGCAAACTGGTTGAATGCGGTGGCATCTGGAAGAAGCAGAACAAAGACACCGGTTCTGACTACTTCACCCTGACGGTCCGCGATCACGCCTTCAACGCCAACCTTGGCAAGGCCGCGAGCCAGGATGACATGTCTCTGCAAGCCATCATCCCCTGGGGCCCAAAAGAGGCCGCCTAACACACGGGCCAGACCGCTTCGGCGGTCTGGCCACTTTCCCGCACGGCAGAGAGCATTGCTCATGTGGAATAAGCGGCTGATATGCGCAGTACATTTTCTGCAAAGCGCGCGGGGGTCGAATAGTTGAAGAGATGTTTGATTATTGTTCTCGATCAAATTAACCAGGCAAAAGGCAGGAAACTGTCGGCGACCCGTAATGCTGTGTGCAGTGCGAGCGCTGCGGTGACCCAAGCCCCAAAGGCAAGGTTGCAAGCCGCAGTTACAAGCTTATCTCGGAGCAGCTCTTTTTTACTGAGTTATCTGCATGACCGAGTGTGCTGCGGTACGAACCAATTTTACCGATTGTGACAGCATCAAACCGATATGGATGATCTGGTTGCCAATTTGAAAGCCATCGTCGTTTAAGGCGGTACATCAGCTTGAACTCGCTTCTGTCCGAATTTTGCGGTATATTTCGGACATGATCGGATCTGCACAATTGAAAACTTTGCCAGACCGCCTACGCGCTCGTGTAGATGACGCGCCGCGACAAGTGTGGACGCCAGCTGATTTTGCCGACATCGGGGGTCGCGCAGCTGTCGATAAGGCACTGCAGCGCATGGTCACGTCCGGTCAGCTGCGCCGCATCCAGCGCGGGCTCTACGACAAACCATCCCAGAATGCGCTGACAGGCAAATCTACCGTACCAGACTACCGCGCCGTCATCGATGCAATCGCGCGTCGCGATCAGGTTCGCTGGTTGATCGATGGTATGACGGCTGCCAACACGCTCGGCCTCACCAACGCGGTGCCGGCCAAAATCGAAGTGCTTGTTGATGCGCGGTTAAAGCCTGTCACTCTAGACAATCAAAAGATCGTCTTCAAACAAGCGGCACCTAGTCGGCTGTATTGGGCAGGGCGCCCTGGCATGTATCTGGTGCAGGCCTTGCACTGGCTTCATGACGTCATGTCGAGCGACGAAGAACAGGCGGCTGTTCAAAGCGCAGTGCGTCGCCTGCTAGCCAGCCACGAAACTGGCCCGGCACTGTTGGACGATCTGAAAAGTGGTTTCGCTGCTACGCCAATTTGGATGCAGGACATTTTGCGTGGGCATCTGTTTGGTGCGGCTGCGGGTGATCGAGGCTGAGCATGGAAGGTTTGAACGCCTCGCTCTCTCCAGATGATGAAATGGCCGCTCGGATGATCGGTGATTACCAAAATGCTGAGGCCATGATCTTCGGTGAGGCTCCATCCTTTGATGCAATCCTGGCGTCGACTGGGTCTCTCGAGGACCAATTGAACCAAGCTTGATCTTGTGGCTTTGAAGCTGTCGTTCGGTTTTTTGGAGCGGCTTGGTTGAGATCAGGTGAGCAGCAACTTCGTATCTGAGTGTGGGATACCGTCCTCTTTCGCCTGCAGGAAAACTGGTGAGAGACGGTTCAATTCTTCACCGTGTTGTGCTCTTCCCATTGACCTGTTGGCCCATCAGATCGCTAGCCCGGAGGCGAGCGGGCTGCAACGCTTGGGCAAGGTTTCTGGACGGCTGGCGCCTTGCGCGCTGCTTTGCATCGCCCACAACAAAAATCGCCCTTCACGTGCTCCATTTCATTGCGCCCCAAGTTGGGTGCAGCCCGCTCTGATGCCTCCGGTCTTTTCCACGATCCGTCCAACGACGATCAATGGAAAGGATCACAACATGACATTCGAACAATCTCTCGACCTCGCAGAACTGCAAGCTGACATGGCCTTTGAAACCTACCTCTCAGCCTTTGAGGAGGGTGACCATCCTGAAGTCATAGACAGCCTCGCAACCGAGGCTCTGATTGCCCAAGATCGCTGCGCAGATTTGCGCTCTCAGGATCTGGCTCATTGAGCCAGATACCCCTGCGGATTGAGTGATCCGCAGGGGAGGGCGACCTCCTGTGGGAGGCCCCAGACAGGCAGTTGTAGAAGCTGACACCGACGCGGTCGGGCGTCAGCTTTTTTGCTGTTTTCATGTTGATCACTCGATGCGCCTTGGGGGCGCATATCCTTGCGTATTGTTTTGTATGTGAAGGCCCGCGCTCGCTTTGTGCGAGCTGCCAACAGGGTCAGTCAGAATGTTTCTGATAGTTGGTGTGGCCTCTGGGAGGCGGCGTGAAGCGCATAGAAATTGAACTCATGCAAAAAGATAAATTGCACAATATGTATTATTGATATATGAAGGAAGGAGAAGAAAAGGACGTTGGCAGGATATGCCACTTGTCTGCGACATTTGTCCGAGGGGTCTGAGAGCGTGCCACGCAAGAAAGAATCCACCAACACGCGCGAACGCGCTTGCAAGCAAGCGCTGCCTCGCACGCGCCGCCGGATATTTGATTTTGAATGTAGCGAGGTGCACTTGTGATGAAGACAGGAAGACCAAAACGCCTCAAGCTGGAGCAGCGCATTGAGCTGGCGCGGCGCTATCATGCAGGTGAAACCCCAAAGGTATTGGCGGAAGCCTATGGCGTCTCTCGCAGGCATGTGACGCGGCTTGCAAAGGAAGAGCAGGGCGAAGGACTGGCGGTGCGTGATCCCTCTGAACGGGTCAGTTTCCGCGCCTCAGCGTCAGAGCTCGCAGCCTTTGATGCAGAGTGGCAGACACGTGGTTTCGCCAACCGCTCCCAAGCCCTCAATGCAGTGCTGCGCGGACGGTGTGGGTTCCTTGATGTGCCGCGCGATCTAGTTGCTGAATTCTGTGCCAGTTGGCGACAAGCCAAGGACGTCAGTGATGCTGGTTTGGCGCTCGCAAAGGCTGTGCATCGCGGCAAGATTTCCGTGTCGCTTGAGGACCGCGCATTGCTTGTAGACCTGCTTGATCTTGCGCAGTGCATGAGCCGTGAGCTCGGCCAGATGAAGTATGCAGCGCAGGTCCGACGCAAGCAGGATTGGCCGTTAAAGGAAGAAGGGGATGCCACCCTGCGGGCGCATCCAGATGAGACTGCGCGCGTGGCATCGGGACTGAGATTGGTGGCAGGGGAGGGTGGCCGCGAAGGGGTGCGGGAATCGGCTGCTTTGGTTCCGAACGGCGGGTCTGCGCTGCAAGCGGGCGCGATCGTGATTGATCGGAACATCTCCAATGGCTGATCCGCTCGCTCTTTACAGTTCCGTCATGGGGAAGCTCTGGGAGGATGAGCGGATCCGGGGCAAAGCCGCGGCGCGGATTGATGCGCGTATCGCGGGCCGGCGGCAAGGGCGCAGCTTTGGGCGCGTCGGATCCATGTCGGCGCGCAACGTCGCCAAGGCTGCCAGTGGCCAGAGCCAGGCGGCTGTGTTCAAGCGGATCAGGGCAGGGGGGTGCAAAACACAAGCCTCTCTTGGCAATCAGCTTGCCTATATCAATGACAAGGCCGTCTACACTTATTCGACCATGACCAATGCGCTGACGGATGACGCGGTGCTGTCTGAAGATCAGAAGTCAGATATCATCGAGGCTTGGTCGGAGACCTGGCGCGGATCGACCAAGCTCGGGTTCACCTCACACATGCTGCTGTCGTTCCCGACAGACGTCACCGTCGATCAGGTGCGCGACATCGCGATGGACTGGACGGAGCATTTTTTCGAGAGCGGTGAGTACGGTGATCAGTGGGATTACGTTCTCGCCGTACATGACGACCGCGCCCACAAACATGCGCACATCATTCTGAACAACCGTGGGCTCGATCAGGGCACATGGTTTTCTTGCTGGGCTGAGGGCGTGATGTCGCCGCAGCTAATGCGCGAAAAGCAGGCCGAGATCGCAGAAGGCTATGGCGTCATACTCGACGCGACGACCCGTCTCGAGCGGGGTATCTTTGAGAAGCCAGCGGGTCTTGCTGAAATCTACCGCGCCAAAGAAGAAGCGCGCTTGCCGCGCGAGATCATCATGACGGCCGAGGAATCCGCCGTCGCACAAGCGCAGGTCGTGGGCTTTGCCAAAGACTACACAGAGTTTGCCGAGCTGCTGGACCGCATGGACCAGCGCCATCTGGCCCGCGCCGTGCGCGGTATGGCCGCCAATCTGGGCACTGGCACCCCTTGGACATTCACCGAAGGAGAGATCGATATGAAAGACATCAAAACCGTTGGTGATGCCATCGACTATTCCGAGCGCACGATCGAAGCGTTGCGGCTGAAAGCCGAAGAGCTTGATGTAACCGAGCGCGCCGCGTTTGAAGCCAAGGCCGCTCCCGTCATTGCGGACTTGTCACAGATGGTGCCCGATCCAGAACTGCGCGCGCGGTTTGGCAAGCAGCTTGAAGAGCCCTATCCGCCCGGTGCTGGAAACGAGGTGCTGACCGCAGCGCTGCAGTCTGGCAATGACGACGCTTTGAAAGATGTCCTAGCGCAAGCCGATGAGGCGGGCATGGATAGCAATGAGTTGGTGGCGCGGATTACAGCTGGCGGCACGAAGAATTACGGCATGGCGCAAGACTGGGTTGAGCGGGACATGAATGCCGTCCTCAGCAAAGATGGACTGACGGTCGAGAGTGCGAATGATGAGCAACTCGATGGGGCGTTGGAACGTGTCGATGGGGTGATGGAAGCCCTGACCGAGCGGGCCAAAGAACTCGGTGTCGCAATCGGGTTGAGCCTTGCAGAGGAAGAGGCGGCAGATCTGCCCTTGATCGATGAGGATGATCGCAGCCCCAATACCTATCTGCAGGATCTGGCGGATATGTTGCGCGATGGGCAGTTGTCAGAAGTTCAGGAAGAAACTGTTGAGCGCACTCTGCAGGCTGAGCTGTTCAAAGAGCTGGGCGAGGAAGGCCTCGGCGAGCTGCGGCGCGGGAACTACGAAGTCCTCAACGACGTGCTGCCGGGCAAGATCGATCAGATCACCGTCACACAAGAATTCCTAGAAATGACCTTTGAAGAAACCGGCGACCAGGTCTTCACTGATCGTGCATCCAGTCTGCAGCAGGACAAGGCAACCGAAGTGGCGCAGCTCAAAGGGCAGCAAGAGGCGCAGACCTTAGGCAAAGACCTTGGGCGTGATCGTGGTCTCGACGACGAGATGGAATTCTAGAGCGAGGATGAACACATGAACAAAGCATTTCCTCTTTGGGCCGCACTGCCCTTTGGCGCAATCTGCGGTGCGATCCTCGGGACCATTGTCGCAAGCTTCTATTTGGCATTGGCGCTGCGAACGGGGTTTGGCAATTTCGACATGCTGGCTGTGTGGAACGCCAGTCCTGGATTGCGCGCGGCACACCCTGAAGCCTTCAAGGTGGCTTACGGTGCAGTTGGCTTTGGATCCATCGGGCTCGGTGGCCTTGCACTTGCTTGGACCTGGAAGAAAGAACGGGATGACTACGGTTCGGCCCATTGGCAGACCAAACCAGAGCTTATGAAAAACGACATGCTGCATAAGCCGGGGAAGGGGTTTGTTTGCGGCAAGCTCGGACTGCCAAAGTCAAAGGGCGGATTTATTTCTTCTGCGGCAATCCCGCATGTGATGATGGTGGCGCCAACGCGGGCGGGTAAAGGTGTGGGCTTCGTGATCCCAAACCTGATGGCCTTCGCAGGATCTGTGGTGGTCCTCGATGTCAAAGGCGAGAACTTCGAGAAAACATCCCGCTTGCGTGCACTCAATGGCGATGAGGTTTATCGCTTCAGCCCGTTTGATTGGTCCAATGCCACGCACCGTTACAACCCGCTGTCGCGCATCGCCAAAGCGCCAACCTTTGCGCAGCGGTTTACGGAAGTCAGCATCTTGGCTGATCTGTTCCTCGATAAGGACAACAAGACGCTGGATACGTTTTCAGAGGCAGGCAAGTCGATCTTTGTGGCAGCCTGTCTGCTGGCGATCCAGCGCGGCACAGCAAACCTTGGCGAGGTGAACAAGATCGTTGCGGGTGGTGAGTACAAGAACGCCCAATACAAGACTTATGCCGATGAGGCGGAGGAAGCTATTCTGCGCGAACTTTGGACCAACGCGGCCAGCGCGTCATCGCGGTTGCTGACCTCAAATATTCAGGCGCTGATGACGGCGGGCTTGAAACAGTGGGACAATCCGGCGGTCCGCTCAGCCACTCAAGTCAGCGATTTCGATTTCGCGACGTTCCGCAAAACACCGCAGTCACTCTACATCGCGGTTTCAGAAGACCACATCGCGACGCTGGCACCACTATTGCGGCTGATGTTCGCGGACTTGATTGCATCGATCCGTCTCAAAGAGCCAGAACAAGATGAGCCGTGGCCAGTCATGATGATGATTGATGAATTCCAGCAGATGGGCGCAATGCCGTATTTGGAACGCGCGATCCATTCGCTGGCGAGCTATGGGGGCAGGGTAGCGATGATCGCGCAGTCGCTGGCATCGTTGGATCGCATCTATGGGTCCGAGGGCCGTGAAAGTTTGGAGAACGGTGCAGGGCTGAAGCTTTACATTACGCCGCGGGATCAGCGCACGGTAAAGGAGGTTTCGGTGGCTGTGGGCAGCACGACACGGGAAGCGGTGACGCGGATGTACGGGCGGAACAAAGGGATACTTGGTGCGACGTCGACATCTGCCCGATTGGAGGAGCGGCCGCTGCTATCGGAGACAGAGGCGCGGCTGATGGATCCCGACGAGGTAATAATCTTGGCGTCGCCGCAGCATCCGATCAAAGCGCAGCGCATCAAGTACTACGATGATCCGCTTTTTAAGGCGATGGACGCCAAACAGAAGGACAAGCCGTTTCCTTATCCGCCAAGTGTGGAAGGTGTTGGGCCATGGGGTGTTGGGAGTGACGAGAACAGAGCGCAGGGGGCAAATGAAACCGGGGGCCATCCGCCGGCGCGAGATCGTGCGGAACGGCGCGAGGCGCGGGGGATGCGGGTGATGGGTGAAGGGGTTGAGATGGAACAGCAGCCTGCGCCAGAGGCGCTCGAGCGAGAGGCGGATGTGCCGAAGGCTTGGGAGCAGACGCTGGATATGCGGGAAGAGCTTATCGAGGAATTGTTAGGGTACTAGAGGCTGTTGTCGCGAACAACAGCGGACGTTGGAGCAAGCCGTAGCGGATTCACAATTCGAGCCCGAGGCGGTCATTGCTATTTCTCGCTGCGCGCGCTCGCAGCAAGAAAATCGCTGCATCAGCTTTGCTCATGGCGCTGCAAGGCGGCGGGAAAACCGGCCATTGGTGCAAGGCGCAGCAAAGATTGAGGCGGCAACTCACAGGTTGCGAACAAAGGGTGAATTCACTGCATGCGCGACAACGGCCGGTCGATGAGCATCGCGACTGCATTAGATGTAGGTCGGGCAGCGCTCCACGAGATCCCAACGTATTGGCCGCCCCTTCGTTTGTTAGGAGTGCTACTCGACAATTTCAGCCCATCTTAATAGACTCTACTCTCTAAGTCCTCAGGGTCCGGCGTCAAATGCGTGACATAAACATCAGAGCAACCGAATACTTCGAATCCGTGGCGCGGCTCGGGACGGTTACGAAGGCCGCGCAGGAACTCGGCGTGTCGCCATCGGCCGTAAGCCAGCAACTACGAATCCTAGAAGAGCAATTTGGCGTCAAACTTTTTCGCCGCGAAAAGCGACGGCTTATTCTGACACTGGACGGAGATCGTCTGTTTCAAACCACGACCCAGGCCTTCAGTGCCATCCGAAACGCCCGAGGCGCGATCTCGCGCCAGCGGGATACACGCAATCTGACCCTTCGGGTCAGCCCCAGCTTCGGCGTTCGTTGGCTTGGTCCAAAAATCGCAAATTTTGCGACAGAAAATCCCGACTGGAACATCCGCATTGACGCAACGCCCGACTTCACCGCATTCGATACCGAGGCGGTCGATTTTGACCTGCGCTACGGTTTGGGCGGTTGGACGGGCCTGACAGTCAACAACGTCATACATGATCTTGTGCTTCCGCTGTGCAGTCCGGATTACCTTGCTTCGTTGCAGGAACACTCCGACGATCCGCGCGAACAGATCAAGGCGGCGCGCCTGATCGACAGCGTGAAGATGCTGTATCGTTGGGATCTATGGCTTGCTTCGAACAAGATCGAGATCGAGGGCCTGACATATCCTTTTCGCTTCGACCGATCCTCGATGTCGATTGAACTGGCAAAGCAGGGCGGCGGGCTTGCGCTTGACAGCGTGACGCTCTGCCTGCCGGAATTACAGCGCGGTGAGCTTGTACCGTTCTCGACGAATTTCGACGTTATAGATTTCCCGGCCTATTGGTTCGTTTGTCCGCCACGCCACTTCAACCGCCGTATCGTGAGCCGATTTGCGAGCTGGCTTCAGTCCAGTGCAGACGAGCACGAAGCCGGCGCGCGCAAGTTTCTGACCGGCTTGGGGTGCAGCTTTCGGCCCGAATCCGGGCCGGAACTGATCGATGTGAAACCTTGGGGTATTTAGTAAATCGTCAAGGCGGGTACGTAAGAGATGAGCAAAAGGACCACGATTGCCACACCGTAGAACGGCAGCAACCACTTCACGGTCTGGCCAATACTCGCACCCGAGATCGCCGAGGATATGAACAAAGTCGTGCCAACAGGCGGGGTGTAAAGACCGATCGCCAAGTTGACGACCATCATCAGACCAAGCTGCACAAGGTCCAGACCGATCGCATTGCCGATCGTGACGAATAGTGGGCCGAGAAGAAGAACTGCGGCAGGCAGATCGAGAAACGCGCCAACGATCAGCATCACCACATTCAAGGCAAGGATAACCATCCAGGGTTCTGAGAAGGTCAGTTGTACCCATTCAGCAAGCTCCTGTGGGACTCGCTCGGCTGTCAGAACCCACTGGATCGTCGAGGATGCCATGATGATGATCATGACTGCGCCGGTCATCAGCCCGGTGTCGACCGAAGCCTGCCAGATTCCGCGCCATGTGAGGTCGCGATAGACAAGACCGGACACCAGAAGTGCGTAGGCCACCGCCATGACGCTGACCTCGGTCGGCGTGGCGACGCCGAAGCGCAGGGTGCCGATCACGAAGATAGGCATAAGCAGCGCGGGGATCGCTGCGAAAATCTGCGACTTAAACGCCCGGAATCCGCCTTCGAGCGGCGAGCGCGGCAGGTTCTTTATTCCCGACACCACGGCGACTGCCGCGAACATACCAACGCCGAGCATGACACCCGGCAGGATACCGGCGATGAACAGGTCAACGATTGAGACATTGGACACGAGGCCAAACAGGATCAGCGGAATAGACGGCGGGATCAGGACCGACACGGTTGACGAGGCCGAGTTGATCGCGGCCGAAAACCCGGCCGGATAACCTTCTTTCTTCTGCACCGGGATCAGCGCATTACCAAGCGCGGAGGCATCGGCCACCGCCGAGCCAGAGACGCCGCCGAACATCACCGAACCGATGATCGAGACCTGGCCCAGACCCCCTTTGAAATTGCCGACAATCAGTCGTGCGATATTGACGAGATAGACGCCGAACTTGCCCGACATCATCAGGTTGCCAGCGAGGATAAAAAACGGGATCGCCAGCATCGGGAAGCTTTGTGTCGGCGTATAGAGTCGCTGTGCGATCACCGCCATCGGCTTGCCGTCGAGCCAGAGCGCAGCAGCGACCCCGCCCAGCATGGCATGGGCGACAGGGACCGAAATTGCCAGCAGAATGAAGAAAATCCAGACGAGGGGAGCGGTCATGATGGTCTCCTTTCAGCTCAGGCTTGCGTGTTGGGGATCGTGATTGGCAACATCTTCGCCGGACAGCGCCCTAAAGAGGTTAAGCGCGGCAATGAGCGCCATGGCCGCGAAAGCGTAGACAAGACTCGAATACCCCCACACCTGCTTTATGCCGAGGGTCGACAGGGTCTGGAACTGCGAGGCCTTCAGGATTGGCTGGCTACTCCAGAGAACACTGATGGCAATGATCAGGATAATCGCTTGGATGATCAGATTGAGCCCGAGAAGCGCCCGGCCTTTCAGCAGATCAGAAAGCAGCGTGATCGCAATATTGCGCCCGCGCGCTGAAGCAATCACGAGCCCACCAGCCACCAACCAAGGCAGCAGGATCGCATGTATTTCAGAAGCCCATGGGATGCCGGAGCCAAGAGCGTAGCGTAGGATCACATTGACGAGAAGTGCTACGAACATTGACGCGAGACAGGCTGCCACGATGATCCGGCCGCTCCAGTCCAGTACGTTAGTAGCCCCGCGAGCCAGGCTGAGGAAGGGGCTGTTCTGCCCCTTCCCGCCATTCTCCGGGGACTTGCGGTCCCCGGCGGACATCACAGGCCCGCCGCTTCGCGTAGTGCCGCAACGAGCTCAGGGTACTGCTCCGCGTACTGGTCGTAGACGGACTGCGTTGCTTCTTGATATGCCGCCTTGTCGGCTTCGGCGAAGATCGCGCCTTCGGCTTCCATCGTCGGCCGAAGCTCCTCGTCAGAGGCCAGTACCAGATTTCGTTGAAGCTCGCCAGCTTCGGCCACGGCGTCGGTGACACAGGTTTGCGTCGCCTCGTCAAGGCCCGACCACCAAGCCAGACCCGCGACGACCGGCGTGGATTCGTACTTGTGGCCGGTCAGCGTGACGTAGGGGGTAATTTCGTGCAGGTTGGCCGAGTAGATGTTCACAAGCGGGTTTTCCTGCCCGTCAAAGACGCCGGATTGCAGCGCGGTCGGCAGTTCTGACCATGCCAGAGGAGCTGGAGATGCACCCAGAGCCTCGAAGATGTCGACCGTCATCTGATCGGGGGGGGTGCGGATCTGCATGCCCGACAGATCAGCAGGGGTTGGAACGCCCTTCTCAGTATGAGTGACGTTCCGGATGCCGTTGTCCCAGAAACCCAAAACCTTGAGGCCTGCGTTGTTGGCGCGTGCGTCGATCATATCACCGACCTCCCCGTCAAGCACGGCCCAAGCGGTCGGCAGATCCTTGAACAGGAAGGGCAACCCCAAGAGGCCCACTTCAGGTACGATCTGGCTCATTGCGCCTTGGCTATTCGCAGTGATGTTGATGACACCTGCCGTGGCAGAGGTTAGCATCTCGGAGTCGTCACCCATCGTAGCAGAGGCTGCCACGTTCACGGTGTGCTCGCCGCCCGTGCACGCGGTGAAAAGTTCGGCGAACTTCTCTGCTGCGACATAGCGCGGATTGCCTGGGTTGGAGCCGTGGGCGAAGATGATCTCGTCCGCTTGTGCGGTGCCCGCGATTATGGTCGTGGTGGCCAGAACGGCCATTAGTGTTGTCTTCATTGTAGGTTCCTCCCTTTGAGAAGACTTCAGGTTTTGGCGCCATTCCTCATGACGCCGGCTTTTAGCTCGGGGATCAGTGGATCAAAGAGCCTCCGTTGACGTCGACCTCAGTGCCTGTGCAGTAGGCGGAAAGGTCGGACGCAAGAAACAAGGCGCAGCCGGCGACGTCTGACGCCGCTCCGGCTCGGCCCATGGGAATGCCGTCCAGCACCATCTGTTGCTGATCAGCGGTCAGCTTACCTGCTGTGATGTCAGTGGCGATGAAGCCGGGACAGATGGCATTCACGCGCACGTTGTCGGGGGCCAGCTCACGCGCCATTGCCTTGGTCAGACCAAGGACACCGGCTTTGGCTGCGGAATAATGCGGCCCGCCAAAAATACCGCCGCCGCGCTGCGCAGAGACGGACGACAGGTTGACGATGGAGCCGGATTTCTGCGCTATCATCCCGGGGATGACGGCCTGGCTCACATAAAGCGTGCCGCGCAGGTTCACGTCTGTCACCGCGTCATAGTTCTGCGGCTCGATCTCCATGATCTTGAGTGGCTGGGTGATCCCGGCGTTGTTGACCAGAATGTCAATCCGGCCCCAGCTGTCCATCAGCGTCTGGATTGCCGCATTGCAGGCATCTTTGTCAGTGACGTTACAGGCGAGACCGACATGACCCTTACCGAGGTCCGCCGCTGCGGCCTTTGCCGCGTCAGCGTCGAGATCAAGAATGGCAATTGTTGCGCCGTGTTCGGCGAACATTTGCGCTGTCGCCTTGCCGAGACCTCGGGCCGAGGCCGCGCCGGTCACAATGGCGTACTTGTTCTTCAGAAGCCCCATAGCCTCTCTCCTCCCTTAAATTGTGTTGGACTGACTAAACCCTAATTCGTCATAGCCAATCTTTGATCTTCGCCGCGATCTGGCTGACTGTCATGCCGTACATCTCGTGCAAAGTCGGCAAAGCGCCCGCTTCAAGGAACTCGTCTGGAAGACCAATCATTCGGAACGTCGGGGTTACTCCGTTCGTCAGCAGGGTCCGCGCAACCGCCTCACCAAGCCCGCCAACAACGGTGTGGTTTTCGGCCGTAACGACCAGACGACCGCCCTTCTGCGCTTCCGCAAGGATTGTCTGGGTATCCAGCGGCTTAATCGTCGGGACATGCAGCACGGCAGCCTCTACCCCATCCGCCTCAAGTTGGACGGCGGCGTCCAGCGCACGCATGGTCATGAAACCTGTCGAGATGATTAAGGCATCCTTCCCGTCGCGTATGATCTGCGCTTTGCCCAGCTCGAACTTGTAGTCTGGTTTGTGGCGAGTCAGAACGCTCGGAACCTTGCCCCGTGGCAGTCGCGAATAAACTGGACCGTTATGCGCAGCAATCTGCGGCACCATGCCTGCGATATCGTCAGCATCACACGGGTCAATGATCGTCATGTTCGGCAGGCCCCGAAAAATCGCCAGGTCCTCTGTCGCCTGGTGGCTGGGACCGTAGCCAGTGGTGAGTCCTGGAAGGGCGCAAATGATCTTGACCGGCAGGTTTTCTTCGGCAATCGCCATTGCAATGAAGTCATAAGCGCGCCGCGAGGCGAAGACAGCATAAGTCGTGGCAAAGGGATTAAAACCTTCCCGTGCCAGCCCGGCGGCGGCCGACATCAACAACTGTTCCGCCATACCCATTTGGTAGAACCGGTCCGGCATCGCTTTGGCGAAGATATGCAGATCTGTGTATTTGGCGAGATCGGCGGACAGACCGACAATCTTGTCGTCTTTCCGGGCGGCCTCGACCAGGGCAAGGCCGAAAGGCGCCGCCACCGTGTCATAGCCCTCTGCCGCCAAGGAGGCGATCATCGCGGTCGTTGCAACCTTCTGACCGTCCGGGCCCAGCCGGACCGTGCGCGGCTCGTATTTGCGCTTCATCGAGGCGAGGGTCATTGCGGCTTTCCTTCTTCCAGCTTGGCCAGGGCTTTGGACCATTCGTCGGCTTCCACGCGCACGAAGTGGGTGATTTCGCGGCTTTCCAGGAAATCTACGCCCTTGCACATGCGTGTGTCGAAAATGATGACACGCGGTCCGGCATGGTCGGTGTTGCGTGCCTCATCGAATGCGGTCACGACGGCATCAAGATCGTTTCCATCCACCCGCTGCGCGTGCCAGCCGAAGGCGGCCCATTTTTTCTCTTCATCCCCTTGCGCCAGCGCCGCGCGCGTCGGCCCGTCAGCCTGCTGATTGTTGAAATCGACCAGACAAATCAGGTTGTCGAGCTTCCACTGAACGGCAGACATGACCGCTTCCCAGGTCGATCCTTCACCCAGTTCGCCGTCCGACATGAGGTTGTAGACGAAGGCGGGGCTTTCCTTGCGCTTTAGGCCAAGAGCCGCGCCGACAGCGATGCCCAGACCGTGACCCAACGATCCACCGGTAATTTCCATACCGGGCGTGTAGGACGCCATGCCAGACATGGGCATCCGGCTATCGTCCATACCATAGGTTTCAAGCTCGTCCTCCGGCAAGATTCCTGCCTCCATCAACACCGAATAAAGCGCGATGGCATAGTGACCGATAGAGAGGTAAAAGCGATCCCGACCTTCCCATTCAGGGTCTTCTGGCCGGTATTCGAGTGCATGGAAATACGACGCGGCAAGTACGTCCGCCACGCCGAGAGCCTGGCCGATATAGCCTTGTCCCTGAACCTCGCCCATCAAGAGCGCTTTGCGCCGGATGTTCCACGCGCGTCGCTCGAGCGAGACGTTGGATTCAGAATGTCGACGGACTGTTTCCATGATTTCCTCCCTTTGCCCAGTTGGGCGTCGGAGGAATTGATAGCAGAGCACACTTCACCGGTCTTTTATCTAAATTTACAGACTTTGTTAGCTCAGCTTAAATGATTTTCATAATCTACGGAACGACTACAGCCAGACCGGCCGCTCTCAAATCAGGTCGTTGGCATCGGCCAAGTTTGGCCGCTGCAATGTCTGTCTGACACGGATTGTACCAGTTCGCGCCCGACGCAGCATTGGTCAAAATGCGCTCTTTGCTGCCGAATGCGTCTGCGGCGTGTCCCAAAAAACAGGCGACCTGACAACGGCCATTCAAACTGCCTGTAAAATTTAGGTGTCAGCGCGGTGCTGATGTCTGGGTTTGGCGGGAGGATTGGAGGGCGTAATATGCCAAGAGTCCAACTTCCCGCTGTCACCCCGAAACGAAGACCCTGGAACAAGGGCCGGATCATCGGCCAGAAACGACCACTGTTGCCGAAACAGGTCTGGGCGATCCGCGCGCGGCTCGAACTGTCGGGCAACCTGCGCGATCTTGCGCTTTTCAACGTGGCCATCGACAGCAAACTGCGAGGATGCGATCTGGTGAAACTGGCGGTTGCTGATCTGGTCAAAGATGACCGCGTGCGGGAGCGAGTCTCTGTGATCCAGAGCAAAACCAAGCGGCCCGTTCAATTCGAACTGACGGAAAACACGCGCCAAACTGTCCTGGCTTGGGTCAAGTCGCCCGAGATGTTTGCGTGCCGGTACATGTTCCCGAGTCGGTTCCATGACCGCCCACACATCTCGACGCGCCAGTACGGTCGGCTCGTCCGCGACTGGGTGACCGCGATTGGTTTAGAACCGAGCGGGTATGGCACCCATTCGCTTCGTCGGACGAAAGCGGCCGAAATTTACCGAAAGACTGGCAATCTTCGCGCAGTTCAGCTGCTCCTTGGTCACACCAAAGTGGACAGCACTGTGCGCTACCTTGGCGTTGAGCTGGAAGACGCTCTGAGCATCGCCGAGCAGATCGACATTTGAGCCACGTTGGCGGACGGCATGTGCCGTTCGCCAATCCAGACCGGACTTGCGTACGCGGCGCAGCGGTGGTTCTGATTGAGCCCTCTTTGCCGAATTTCTGCGATGCAGCTAAAGTCTGCTATCCCGGTGGAGGCAAAAACGTTCAACAACCACTTGGGTTTTGAACGGGGTTTAAGGCAGCATCGAACGAGGAGTTTCGTGGTTGTGCCAAAAAGGAGGGTTTTTGGAACAAGGCAGAATTTAAATCTACTTGAAGAGAAACAGTGCATCGACCATCAGTGATCAGAGCACGTCAACGACATGGAAGTTTAAGGAATGATGAGCGCCGATGTCCGCAGGAATGCGAAGATCCCTGCAGCAATATTTACGGTAGTTGCCCTTTTTGTCGGGCTTGCACTTTTAGCGTTGCAGATGATCCTACGGATGGAGTTGATGGCCCCTGGGCTTCAGTATATTTGCGCTGAGGGCCAGTTAACATTTTGCTTTGCAAATGTTGATCAAGCCAGCGCGATTTCGCGCGCCCCTTTGGCATTCCTAGTTTACTTGGCTCTGATTCCCGCATTCCTCGCAGTGCTTGTGATGCGCCTACAAAAAACCATGCCACTTCATTTCAAGGCATGGGTCGTTGCGGCGATGTGGCTAGCTCTTGCATGTTACCTCGCCGTTCCAATCACCAGTATAAATTTCCCCTCATCGTTATCGGGTCCTGTCGCGCCAGATGGCTGGACGCTTTATCCACCTTTGTCGTCATCCTCCTCGTCTTATCAAATTGATGCGATCCTTAATTCGCTACAAATGAACAAGGTGGTAGTTGCGATACTCTTAGCCCTAAGCCTGTTCGGTTTTACAATTGCCGGATTTAATCGACTGCGCTCCACCTTTTCAAAGGTCGTGCGAATAGGTTTCGCCACTTTGATGATCTGGATGACCTGGATGCTCATCTCACGGCTAAGCTATTTTCTGGGATTCATAAGTATGGATCGGAATTTTGGGACCGTATTTTTTGACCCCGCCTTGCAGCCGGACAAAGACTTTCCGACACGTTTTTTAGAACTTTTGGACGGCCCAGAAATATGGTACATAGCGCCGGCACTCTGTTGTTTGGTTCTTTGGTTTTTAGCTAGACGAACATAGCCTTCCAAAAAGGACCGTTTGTTGAACGGTTCGCTGGACAGGACATTCGCGCACGTGCAGCGAAGGTCTGAAATGTCCCGCGTAGTGTAAGTTGATACGGTGCGCAGCGAATGGCCGCAATCGTCGCGCTTTATTGAGCCTAGTTGGGCAAATAGAACTCAGCGATTCCACGTTTCCCGTCCATTCGACCCAATTGGACGATAACATCGATCGACTTCTGAATGTACTTCCGCACCTCAGCGAAGGTGAGCGGCGTGCCCGCTTGTAAGACCATTATGGCTAACCGATCGATTGCCAGCTCAGCTGTTTCCGCATGGATGGTTGAGACTGACCCACCATGTCCGGTGTTGATCGCTTCGAGGTAAGTTAAGGCTTCGTCCCCGCGCAGTTCCCCAACGATGATACGGTCCGGGCGCATCCGCAAAGACGCCTGCAGAAGCGCGTGAGCGCTTCTCTGTGATCCAGTGCTGCGACTTGCCAGCAGGGCTACGGTGTTGGGTTGGCTAGGGAACAGTTCAAACGCATCTTCAATCGTGATCAGCCGTTCGCCATCATCGACATGAGTAAGAAGATGTCGGGCAAAGGTGGTCTTGCCAGTCGATGTGCCACCACTGATCAATATATTGAGCCTTTGATGTACCAAGGCCTCTAACGCGGCTTCGAGGTTTTCTTCAGCTTGGCTGGCAATGTCTTTCATCTTTTCAGCTCTCAGTTGGTCGAGCGAGACAGCTTTGCCAAAAAGATAGGATGGTTTGTACCCCTGCACGCCCGCTGTAGCGAACAGACGGATAGTGATCGAGGCACCCTGTTCAATGGCAGGTGGAACCGCGACCTGAACTCTCAGAGGTCGGCCTGCATATTCAACTTTGCCAGACACCAGCGGGTTTTTCTCTGATACGCGGGCATTGGCATCACCGACGATTGTCTGCGCCATATTGAATGCCGTGCTACGGTCAACTGTCTGACCTTCATGACGCATTGCCGCGTCACCTGCGGCTTCGACCCAGACTTTTCCATCAGGGTTGATTGCGATTTCGACGACATCGTCGCGCAGCAGCAAATCGCGAAACGGCTCAAGATATCGCTCTAAGTAGGACGCAGGCAGCGGGGGTTGGCTCAATAGATCACCACATCGCGGTCGACGAGAACTGTCACGGATGCACCTTGATCAATATAAATAGTGGGTGAGATCGAAACCTGCTCGGCGATCACAGACCCCACAGCGTCTTCCAGATCTCCGGAAACCCCCTCAAGCACTTCGCTGGCTGTTTCATTGTCAGTACTGTTTGCGGCAACTGCTGGTGCTGCGCCAATGAGGGAGATCAGCGCGGCCCCACCAAAACGTTCAGCAAACTTTGTGTCGACGATCCCAGTTAACCCAGAGCGCCCAAGCTGGTCGCCGCCAACAGAGGCAATTTCAATCGACGTCCCATCTGGGGTTAGAACGCGGGTCCATAGGATCAGGATACGTTTCTGGTTCAACTCAATTCCAGACCGATATTGGCCAAAAAGACGCGAGCCGCGCGGGATTAGGATTTGATCGCCAGAAAAGGCAGGCACCGGTTCAGACACAACCGCCACAACAGAGCCCGGCAAGTCGCTGTTGATAGCTGTTTGCAAGGCAGCTTGAATGACAGAGCCTTGGGAGAGCGTTCTCTCTGGAAAGGCCATCTGGGACGCTTCTTGAATTTCCAGTGGCCTTGCGCCTTGCCGGAGATACTGTTCGTTTTCGGTCAGGGTGGGTCCATCTGTTCCTGCCACAGCAGCATTTGGACTTGTTCCGTCAGCGGATGCGGTCCGTGGGCCATCTGCATAAACGACCGAAGGAGAAACGATCTGGGCGGTCAGCAATTCTTGCGCAACACGTTCGGCTTCACGCTGACGCTGCTCTTCCTCCTGCCGCTGGCGTTCTTCAAGCAACCGTTGATCTGCAATCAGACCATCGCGCGCCATTTCTGCCTCAAGACCTTCGCGCTGCGCACGTTCAGCGTCCAGCATGGCCTGCAGGCCGGCCAAACGTGCTTCGTTCTGCCGCTGCGCGTTTTCTATTTCGGTGTCTTTGGCGGCAATGGAGGCTTCAAGCGCATCGGTTTGGACTTGGAACGCCTCTCGCAGATCAGAGACGGCTTCCTGAATTTCGGCGTTGCGGGCAGATTGGCTCGCAGCAAGCGCTTCCCTCAGTTTCGCGATTTCCTCCAGCACCGCTGCACTGGGTTCTGCGGGTGCCGGCGCAGGGGCCGGCACATCGAGCGCCTCTTCAACTGCTATAAGTGCATCGTTGACCCGTTGTTCCGCTTCATCCGGCGGAAATTCCAACCGCCCACCATTTCCGGTGCGTTGATCCTGAAAGGTCTCAACGTCAGACGTTTCTAAGCCTTTGGCTCTTTCTTGCAGATTTGTTGCCAGAAAGTAGGCAGCACCACCGCCGCCAAGCGCAAGCGCGATCGCCAATGCCCCGACACCTATATTACCGCCACGGCGTTTGGTCTTGTTCTTCTGGCTGAACGTGCTCAGGCGGTCCTGAAGGTCGGGTGTGTTCTCATCAGCCATGATCAGTTGCTCACATAAATTGCGCTGTCATCGCGCAAGGCGCAGATGGCCTCGTCGCCAATCCGCAAGGTCCAGAATTGGTTCACGCCAAGCACGCGCACGATGTTGCCTTGTTGAGTCCAGTTCACGGTGCGCTCCCGGCCTTGATCGTCGGCCTTAAAGACTGCGGGTTGGCGTCCGTTTTCGGGGAAGGTGAAGTATGTGTACCGCCCGTCATCGTAGATATGGGTTGGACGGAAATCCCCTTCGCCCGCGACGCGGTAGCTGTAGTTGCGCGGGGCCTCAAAGCCTTTGGGTTGGGTACTAGCAGCTGCCGCGCGACGCTCATCCTCTGGATAGAGAAACCGCACCTCAAAAAACATGCCCGAGCGACCCGGAATGGCCCCTTCGCGCAGATGGAAGGAATAGGTCCTGCGGTTGGTGATCACTGTCATGTTGGTCGAGGCACCTTGCACATGCGGCTTGATGGTCAGCACGTTTCCGAGCTCGGGGATCGGATCGACTTGGAAACTCTCGGTGTCGCCAACAATGACCGCATCAAACCGTTCGCCTGGCCCGAAGTGGATAGTTGTTGAGTGGCGCAGATCAGTCTCGATGACGAAGACTTGGTTTTCGAAGTAAGTGGCGATGCGCACACGATCGTCGAGCGCGCCGCTGCGCGGCACGGACTCTGACAGGGCAGGGGACGCCGAAAGCAATGCGGCAGCGCAGATCAAACGGGCAGCGATATTCAAGGGATCAGTTCTCCAAAGTCTCGGCGTCGACGCGGTATGAGGTGACCACGAAGCCCAAGGGGTTGGCCCAGACATCCTGAAGGCGCTGGCGAGTTTCTGGTTCAAAGGCGTAGCCAGCAGTGGCCACATAGCTGCGCGTCACGGTGCGGGTATCGCGCGTGCGGCGCAGGGTGCGGGTAAAGCGGATCTGTGCGACGCCAGGTTCGATCTGGTTCACGGACTTGATCACAACTTCGATGACGGCATCGCGGCCATAAACAGCGATTGGGTAATCTTCGTTGGACGAGGTCCAAAGGTCGCGCAGGGTGCGTGCGGCATCTCCGTCGGATCGTTCAAGAACGGAATTGATCCGTTGTTCGCCGTCGGTCAGGTCATAGGTTTCTCGGTCATCCACATAAGCCACAAGGTTGGCCTGAATAATGGCATCGCTCTCGGACAGGGACAGTGCTTGGACTGCAGCCACTCGGTCCATTTGGCCGGTTTCCTTGTCCACGACGACAACGAATGTCTCGATCGACTTGAGTGGAAACACACTCGCTCCAGCGACAATTCCTGCCAGCCCGACCAGAACGCCAGCGGCGGCCACAAAATAGGCAAAGCGTTCGCGTCTTCGCGGGCCGTAAATAAAATCCACTGCAAAAGCGTCACTTTGATCTTGGCTTGTTTGGCTTTTCATTTTTGGTGTTGGTCTTTCATCATGAGGCGCGGAAGGATTTGACGGTGTTCAGGGCTGAGGCTGGTGTTCTGCGGATCGCTTCGCCGGTTTTGACAACGCCGCTGTTCACCGCTTGCTGGAGCTCTTGCGGTGATTTGCCTGTTGCGAGGCGCGTGGCACTGCCCGTGCCATAATCGCTCGTGTTGACGATGCCGCGACGTGCCAGCCCCGTCAGGCCGACAGCGTTGGAGGCGATGCCCATCACGCCGGTTAGGTTGGAGGCGATGTAAGGGACGGATGCCATAATCCCGGCGCTGAGGAGCAGAATGACCAAGAATGGCAAGATGAGACTGACGGTTTCGACATCGACGGGATCGGCGGACGCATCGCCAATGGCTTCTGCGATCGCAACGATAATGCCAGCAGCACCTGCAGCGGCGACGGGCATCAAGGCGTAGCCGATAGTTGCACGGCTCCAGGCCTCAAAGAGAGACTGGGTTGGCTTGAACAGCGATGTGATGATCATGAATGGGGCAATCACGATCATCAGCGCAAAGACGATTTTGGCGAATGCAATGATCCCAGCAGTAACGGCTGCGAAGAGTGCGGAAAGAACGAAGAAAATTGCGCCAAGCACAGCCCCAAAGACCCAGCCGGCTTGATCGCCGATCGTGTCGCCGTAGGCCGTGATCCGGGCCACCATGTTGTCGAGACTTTCGTATACGCCGGCCTCATCGCCAGATCCCGTGAGAGCGAGAATGGATGCGCCGACTGAGTCCGGTACTTGCGTTACAATGCCGTAGATAACGCTAAAATTATCCCAACTCTGGGCGAAAATGGCGACCAGCGAGATTTTGATCCCAAATGCAAATGCGCTGCCAAAGGTCATGGGCTTGAGTTGCATCACAACATTGATGCCCAGCAGTATCAACAACAGGACAGCACCTGCTGTGATGACATTGCCCACTGCTGCAGCCGACGAGATGAAGCCATCTTGTGCGACGCTGTCTACAGCTGCATCGACCTGGTCGAGGATATCGCTGATAATCCCCATCTATTCGGCACAACCCTCGGCGTGCTCAGCCTCGAGCGCATCGGCCATGGCATAGAGGTCGAGGACTTTGAACGGCAGGCGCGGATTGTCGGACGTTCGAAAGCGCGGCAGCTCTGCGAGAGCAATGTCCCATGTGAATTCTCCCAAGAGGCAATCACAGGTTTCGGTTTCCAACTGCCGTTCGGCAACGAGAATACGCAATATTGCGCGGTATCCGTTGCGTAGATAAGCCGTCTCCGCAAGATCTACCGGAGGACGCGGAATGCGGCAGGCCTCCCCAGCATCAGGGGTAATAGCCATCGAACTGAATGGCTTTGGCCCACCGGATGTTGAATCAGGTGTTTCAGCAAAAGCGGAGACAGGCAGCGCGATAAGCAGCGCTGCAACTGTAGACCGAATTGAACGCGGGAGGCGCATCATCACGGATCCACCGCCATTGATCTGAACCGGCGCTCATCGGCCAGTGTCGCCGCATCAACCACACCGAGCTGTCCTGCGCTAACACCTTGTGCCGCTTCCAAGCGCCAGATTTGCGTCAGGATAATCCCGAGTTCGATAGTGACCCGCGTGTTCAAATCAACGGCCGCTTTCAAGCCGTCTTGATCGTCGATCAAGCCAACCATTGTTTCAAGGCGTTCCAGACTTTGGCCTGCTTCTGCATGGCTTTCTTGCGCGGCTACCGACAACATAGCGCTGGCGCCTGCGGACGTCGCAATGCGGTTGTCAGCAGGTTGTGGCGATGACGAAAGAGTGCTGAGCGTCTCAGGCGTGAACCCACTGCCGGAGAGCACACGCTCTACTGATGCTTCCAGTTCCGCGCCTGGATTAAAGCCACTCAGGAAATCTCCGCTCGCCAGTGAGCGCGCTGTATTTAACGGGCCAACAAGTTTGCCCCGCAAGGCGCGGAATTCTTCAACCGATGCAAAGAGACCGCTCAGCCCGCTGCCTTCGATAAGAGATGCCAACTGGGCGTCCAAGTTAAGAAGCTGGGAAAGCTGGGTCTCGAGCTCCAACCGCATGGTGGCCAGCTGTTGCAGCTGAACATTCAGGTCTTCGGCCATGTGCTCAAGCTGCGCGACCAACTGGCCAAGCTGTGAGCCGTCAAACGTTGGCACGCCTTGTGCGCGCGCTGGCGTCGAAAGGCCAAGGGCGGTTATCGCCGCGACCGAAAGAAGAAGCTGTTTCAATTTGGCACTCCCATTTGCATGAATTCACGCTCGGATAGGCGGTCCGCGACCAGATGTTGGGCATGGGTCGCTTCGCGTTGTTGATTGGCTGCCATCAGCCTGACGCGCAGATTTAGGATGCGGGCGATTTCAGCTTTGGCGTAGGTGTTGAGTTCCCACGCGGCTTTCGCATTTGGTTGGGCGTCGATTTGCAGAATGATCGCGCGCAGGCGGTTGATGACCTGCATCGTCGTGGCGTGGCTGCTTGCCGCATAATAGACGCCTGCATCCGAGATGTTGGCGTATTCAGCGAGGGCGAAATCTGAGGATGACAATGTGCCAAGCGCCTCCGCACCACCGACAACGGCAAGGTATTCGTTGTAGAATTTGGAGATATTGCGCACATAGCCTTGGGTCTCGGTAAAAGGCGGCACGCCGCCATACTCGATCACGCGTCCGGGGCCTGCGTTATAGGCTGCGAGCGCATGGGGGATGTTGCCAAAGCGGTTCAGCTGGGTCGTGATGTAGCGCGCGCCACCACGCAGGTTGTCCATAGGATCGTAGCGATTGACGCCCATGTCCGATGCGGTGCCGGGCATGAGCTGTGTCAGTCCGTAAGCGCCAACATGGCTTTCGGCGGTGATATTGAAGCGGCTTTCCTGTTTGATCAGTGCCTGAAACAAGCAGCGCCATTGCGTGGCGGAAAGACCAGCCCGTGCGACGCCTGGTGCGCCAGCATATTCGCCTGCAACGCGCACAATCATCATTTCGACGGTTTCGCGGCCCTCGCCAAAGAGGCGGCTGTTCATCGGACTTGTATCGGTGTTGGGATAGACGGAAGCGACCCCAAAATCAGCGTTGCCTTCAAGGGCGCTGATATCAAAGCCCGGACCCGTCATAGCGGCAGAAATTGCCTCGAGCGTGCGCAGCTGATCTGCCTGCACCTCGGCGATGGAAGAACGCTCGGCTTCTTTGTCACCTTGGGTTCCCAAATCCTGAACCAATGCGGTCACACGCGCAATGGTTTGCCCGATTGCGGCGTTGTCTTGCGTTGGTACACCTTGGGCGAAGCCCGAGGTTGCATGCAGGCAAAGCCAAAGCCCAGCAGATATGATGACGGGGCGGATCATTCTGGGCGCGGCAGGGCTTCGAAAGTACAATCTTTGCCGCTCGCAGCTGAAACTGGTGCCGTGGCCGCGAAGGATAGCGTTGCGCGTGTCACCACCGGGTCACCGCTTCGGTTAAAGCATGGGGACGTTTTCTCGGTGTATTGCGCGCAGGCCGATAGCAACAGCGCAGCCGAAAGCACAAGAATGGTTTGGGAATATCTCATTGTGGTCTCCAAAAATCTGGGTTTGAACGCCAGTCGGCTGGCACGCGGGCCTCACCTGTGGCACCGCCGCCCAAGATTGGCAGCAAGTCGCCAAGGGCAGAGAGGTCAGCATCGACAAAGACGCTGTCACCCGCGGAGCGCACCAGCGCGATGCGTTGGCCAATGGTGGGTTGGACGAGCAAAGCAGCTTCCTTGGAGTTCACGCGCAGAAAATCGTAATCGGCCACCGTGGCGCGGTCGTTGGGAAACAGGATCTGCGTCGGGACGGTTTCAACAATGGTTTTGCCAACGCGGCTGTCGCGCAACTGGCTGGGGTACTGCGTCATCATGATCACGACGCAGTTCATCTTGCGCAGGGTCACGAGCCAGTTTTCCAACCGTGCGCCGAAATAAGGATCATCCAGTAGTTTCCACGCCTCGTCCAAGACGATGATGGTGGGTCGACGGTCTTCAACTACGCGTTCAATCTGGCGGAAAATGTATGAAAGCACAGCCATGCGCTCCGTTGTCATGTCGAGGATCTCAGTCATATCAAACCCGACGATGTCGCCAGAGAGATCGAGGCGCTGCCCACGGTCGGGTTCATCAAATACCCAGCCAAACCGACCGCCGGGGGCCCATTCTGCGACGCGGGACTGCAGCTCGCCATCATCATCCAAGGACTGGAACAAGGTTTCAAAGCTGGCAAAGCGCTGTAAGGCTGCGCCAGCATCTGCATTCTGTGTTACCGCACCCTGGATGTGGCGCGATTGTTCTCCGGATAAGGCACCGCTGCGCGTCAGCAAGGTGGCCAACCAATCGGATAACCAAGCGCGTCCGCGTTCATCGATTTCAGAGGCGAGCGGGTTGAGGCCTGTGGGCACGCCTGCGCGGATTTCATTGTAACGGCCACCCAAAGCTCGGACTGCCATTTCCAAGCCGCGATCTTTGTCAAAGAAGAACAGGCGTGCGCCGATCCGTTGCGCTTGCGCGGTGAGGAAGGCAGTCGTCAATGTTTTGCCAGTTCCCGTGCGCCCTAAAACCAGTGTGTGGCCCACAGTAGGTTCTTTGCTTGCAGAACCCGCTTCGTGGAAGTTGAAACGGTAGCCTGATGTACCCACTGTTGGCAGAACCGCAATGCTCTGACCCCACGGGCTCTCGTCATTGCTACGCCCTTCAACACTGCCGTGAAGGGCTGCAAAATCAGAAAAATTGGTCGATGAGATTGGTGTCTTTCGGGCGCGATAGCCAAAGTTGCCCGGGCTCTGTGCAAAATAGGTGGCTTTCAGCGCCATGTTTTCGCGCACGATCACAGCCATGATTTCTTGGCCGACCCGTTTGATCTGTGCGGCGGCGCGTTCAAGTGTGTCGCGGTCAGGCGCATAGACGGCGATGGAAAGGTGATGGTCGCCAAAGGCGATGCGTCCCGCCTCTTGATCGTCTGCAGCCAAGGCCAATTGGTCGCGCAATGACACGGCGGCATCATCTGACGCATGCATCTGTCTGATGATGCGCTGGATGCGCTCGGCCATGATGTTGTTCGGGATTGGACTGAATGAATTGGTCAGTACGATATCGAGAGGCAGATCTAACGCATCGAGAAGCGTCACGTCTGTCAGTGCGGGATAGGATTTGATGCTAAAGAGCGCGCCATATTTGACGGCACCTGTTGTGGCACATGTAATCGTCGCCACATCTCCATCGAACGTCGCGCGGCAATCACTGATGGTATGAGACAGGGGCAGGGGGCTTTGACCAAATGCGATGGGTGAAAAGCTGCCTGCGTTGAGCGTGTTCAGATACCCGAGCCATTCACCGCCCGTCTTTGTTAAGCGAACAGGGTTTGCCGAAGAGAGGGCCACCGCAAAGAAGCCCATAACCTCGTTGAGCTCTTGAACACGCGCTGCGCGGTCTTTGACCCAAGCTTTGCGGGCGAGTGCGCGCAAAAATGGGATGCGGGCTGCGAGATTGGGGCGGCGAATGACGCTGAGATACATCTGCCGCTTGGAAGGTCGCAGGCCTTTGATGTGAGCTGCCCAACGGGCATCGACTTGGGACGCGAAGGTATCACCCTCGACGGGCTTAAGGTCTAAGTTTTGTGGAACAGAGACGCGGTGGATGTAAAAACCGAACGTATTCCCGGTTTGGGCCACGATTGCGGCAACCGCGCGCTTGAGCGCATCAAGGCGATCGTCCTCGGTAGTCATCGGGTTCAGACCATCAAGGCGTAGGGTTGCCAGAAGATCGCCTTCGCGCAGCACCATCACATCGTCCGTTGCCAAAGCAAAATAGGGCAGGTGCTCCGCAAGGTAGCTTTCACGGGCAAATCCTGTTCCCCCAGCTTCACGCACCGCAGGGCCGATGCCGCTCAAAGTTCCACCATCAAGCGCCAAAGCTGTCACCCCCATGATGTGCGCGGTTTTTGGTCGGGCGCACGGTGCCAAAGGAGATGCGCAGCACTTCAAAGAAATGAGGCTCTTTGTCCGCAACGAACCAAAGGACTGGATAGGCAATGATCCCGATCAGGAAAAAGATCAGAGATTTCGTCCAGATAAATGGCAGAACGACCCCCATGGCCAAGACCACCAGATATCCGACAGGGAGACCCAGATACTTGGGTGGGCGTGCGAGGCCGAGGAAAAGTGGGGAACGTTCTGCCATCTGCTCTGCCTGCTCTTAGGTGAAGCCGTCGACGATGGTGCCCGCCGAGAAAATCAACACGATCCCGATGATCACGGAGGCGAACCATCCCCAGTTCAGCCGCCCCATCATGCACATGAAGCCTGTGCCAATGACCGCTAGAGTAGCCACGGCAATGCCAATTGGTCCTGTGAGTGCGGCTTCGACCGTCTCCAACATTGTTTGAATGGGCGACAAGTCTTGCGCGAAGGCAGGGGAGGCAAGGAGCGCTAAGGTTGCGACCATGAGTGGCAAGTATCGTGAGTGGTGTCTTGGCATGAAAATGTCCTTGATCAGTTCAGTTCAATAATGACGGGAGCGCGTGTGGGTGCTGTATTGGCGACGCGGATTGGTGCTGGCTGCGACGTTCCACCGGACAGCCGTTCACGAATGTCGTGGATGCGTGCAATGTAGGCGCGTGTTTCAGAAAACGGCGGTACGCCTGAGTATTGCTCAACGCGATGGGGCCCAGCGTTATAGGCGGCTAAGGCAAGTTCGACGCTTCGGAATTCTGCCAGTTGGGTTAGCAGGTAGCGTGCTGCGCCGTCGAGGTTCTGAGAGATATCGCGGGGATCCACACCAAGCTCGCGTGCCGTAGCAGGCATCAATTGCCCTAAGCCATAGGCACCCTTGGGGCTGATGGCAGTCGGATTGTAACTGCTCTCCGCTTCAATCATCGCTTGAAACAGAACGTGCCAGTCTCGCGTCGAAAGGCCTGCTTGCGCGATGGCCCTGTTGTTTTGGTGCCGGCTGGCCGTCTGACGAATGAGTGAGAGAACTTGGGCAGAGGCTCCCGCCGCAGGCGCAATTGGTGCAACGGCAACAGGTTGCGCTTCCACAGCATCGTCGGACGTGGCCCAGCTCGGGCGTGTTCTGTGAAACGTCCACCCAGACGCCGTAGCCGTTCCGTCAGCGCGAAAGGCTAGAACGTCAGCCGTTGCCCTCGAGGGTAATGTTGTAGTCAGCACCAAAGCGCAAATCGCGCCCGTCGCCAAACTCGAGATGGTGTTTGAAAAGCCCCGGCCAGATATTGAAGTATCGCGCTTCTGGCCCGAGAGGCGTGATCCGCGTGGACACAAGAATGGCTTCGGGTTCGCCCTCACGCAGGTAGATGCACTGGTAGCGCGGCTTGCCATCGTCCGTGAACCCCACGAGTTCATACCGGCAGCGGAACGCAACTTCCCTCTTTTGAAGGTCTTTGACCCCATCGAGTGTGATCAAGATTTGATTGCGCGCTATCGGCATTTGGACTCTCCCCCTGAGAGCCCTTCTAGTCCGACCTAGTACAAGCGGAAAGACACATTGAGTCAATATGATATATTGCAGAATTTAACAAAATGCTAAACCATAGGACGAAACCAAACAAAGGAGTCTCCGATGAAACGGCTTATTTTGTCAGCAATCTTTGGTGTTTTGATGACATTTGGCGCACCTAAAAAGGCGCAGGCCTACGATATAGATTGCGCGATTATGCTCTGTATGGCGGGTGGATTTCCTCCGAGCGCGGTCTGCGCGCGGGCCTATCGCACAATGATCCGCCGCATCACGCCGTGGCCGAGTAGGCCTCCGTTCGGGATTTGCACCTTCGCCGCAGTACCGATTGAATTGGGTGGCCCCGGCGGTGAGGGCGAGGTTGATACGGACCTTCCAGAATACGAATGGCTCAACCGCACACATGTGATCTGGTTCACAGGCCGCTCTTACACGCCGCGTGACGATCCAAGGCAGTGGGACTGGAGTATTCGGTCTTGTGACCGTGAAAACCGAACCTGCCGATATATCGCACGTGTCTACGGCTCGCACACGCGTTGGCCGAGCTCATTTGTCTCCGAAAGCGGGCAAACTATTTTGTTGCCCGTTGGGCGTGGTTTTGGAAACTTCTACTCGCGCGATATCATGGTCGAATATGGCGACTACGGAGGCAATATGGGTCATTCAGACTGGTTTTCCTACTGAGCAGGTATCTGCCTTTGTCAAAGCAGTATGCAAGGTTTCACGACAATGGCCGATTGTTTGACCTTCTTCGGATCGACAAGCCAGCGGCGAACAGTTGATCCGTCGTTCCATCTATAGTCGATCAATACGAGGGTAAGATCGTCTTGCCGCTTCTCAAATCCCTCTTGAAACGGCACAGCAAGCAGCTGTGAGCCTCCAGACACCTTTTGATCATCTGAGGTTTCATGATCGGCGGTTCCTGACTTTTTACCGCGGGTTATCAGAACTGGCTCGATTAACTCGATGGGGTCAACTTCGAGAGCAAAAGCAAGCTTTTGCACGGTCGCCATTGAGGTATAATATTGTGAACGTTCCAGTCGGCCAACATAGCCTCGTTCAAGTCCTGCCTTAAGTGACAGGGCTTCTTGGCTAAGGGATTGAAGCCGCCTTAGTTTTCTTAAATTTGCACCAACGCGATCTCGTAAATCCATGCGAGATCAATGGCTTGATTTTGGCTGATAGTGCGACGGAGTATACTACAGATTCTGTTGTTTTGACGTTTGGTGCGGCGCATCATGAGAAACCGGCACACACCCTAGTGAGCAACTTGCTTGCAATATATGCAAGCATGACCTATATAGACCCATGAATAGCAAACACCGCAAGACTCTGGCCGTTGTCTTTGCCGACCCAGTGTCGGGAACAGTCGAATGGTCCGCTGTTGAGAGATTACTTGTCGCAGCTGGTGCGCAGGTCATCGAAGGACGCGGTTCACGAGTGCGGTTCGAAAAGGACGGCGAGGTCGAGACGTTTCATCGTCCGCATCCCGCCAAGGAAGCCAAACGCTATCAGGTGCGCGCCGCCCGCGCATTCTTGGAACGGATCGGAGTAACGCCATGACCAATACCATGACCTACAAAGGCTACTCAGCCCGCATCGAGTATGATGATGAAGATGGCATTTTCACTGGCCGCCTTGCCGGTATCAGCGATGGTGTCGGATTTCATGCTGACACGGTTGAAGCGTTGCGGGATGCCTTTCATGAAGCGGTTGAAGACTACGTTGAGACTTGCGCAAAGGTCGGCAAGGAGCCGCAAAAAGCATTCTCGGGTCAAGTCATGTTTCGCGTCGATCCCGAGGTACACCGCAAGGCGGCACTCGCGGCGGAGCTGTCTGGCAAAAGCCTGAACCAATGGGCCGAAGAAGTTCTTGGTCGCGCGGCGGAGTAAACGAAGACACTGAACATCGAAGCGTCGGGATTGTGGGTAACGCGCTGCCCGCCCAACAGGGCGGGGCATTGGCAACCAAACTTACTGCTGGGTATGCTTAGATTTAAGTATCCAGCGGTAGTCTCACGGTGTCGCCCTCAATCACGGGGAAGGAAATTTTGGTGAAACCGCAGTCGGTCAGAAAAGACACGATTCCCGTCACGGTTTTGAACTCACGAATGGAAATTTCACCTGCCATCCTAGAGCGCGCCGTGACCAACATTTGCGTAGTCCCATCGGCATGTTCTGCGTGCATCGTCCAAACTCCAAACCATGATGATGCTTTGCGCGTTGGCGATACGTTGCATGTAATGATGAGTTTCGAACCCGTCTCAAGGCGCTGTTTCAATGCGACCTCTGTTAATACATTGGGTGTTTCTGGTGGGTTCAACGGCAAGATTCAATCCACTCTCAATCGGTCAATAATGCTTTATTGTACCAACACCGGTCCCTAAGACAAGCTACGAAGGGGGCTATCTGCCCCCGCGCCAGTGGCGCTCCCCCGAGGATTATTTCGGGGAAGATAAAGGTAGGTGTCCTATCCTTCTGCGTCGTCCGAAGTAAATTCGATTTCGATTGTGCTGAACGGCTCTATACGGGTCAGACCATCGTTTCCGATTGACGCTTGGATAACATCAAGGGCTTTGCTTGCTTCGGTGTGAAAGTCTCTGCCATCACCCGATTGGGAAAGAACGTCGCGTAGATCAAGCGTGATGGTGAACACCATTTCGCCCATGTCGATCACAACAACTTCGTGATCCATGCTGCGTATCGACGGTTCCGACTTGGCGAGTATCGAGCATAGTTCAACCATAGCTTCGGGGTGCAACGTCAAGCCGGTCTGTTTTTGGGTTTCAAAAAACAGGGCTGCGATAAAGTTGTGAGAAACAAAGCGAGTGTCTTTCACGTCCCAATCGTTCATAAAATCGGCTGTGTAGCCCTCGTCAGCACCGACCAATGCCGCATATCGGTCGCGGCACGCTTCACGCATAGCGCCTTTGGTTGGGTAGGATGTTGCGAGGGCCGCAAAAAGTGTCTCCGCTAATGTATGCGGATCAACGGTGTCATCGTCATGGCCGGACGCAAAACCGACAGGGATTTTGGCCTTGTTTGGTCCTTCGATGTATGGGGCACCTTCGCCAAATGAATCGCAATATCGTAGTGGTTCACCAGCGAAACGTTCTACAAGTTCCGAACCTCGACCAGCGCGAACAGCTCTGATCCAAATATGGCGTGTAACTTTGGACACTGACTTTGTTCGGAATCCAATCAAATAGTAGTTTTCGTCTGGGTCAAAATCCACTTGCCAAAAGTTACCTTCAACAGCTTTTGCAAGTTCATTCGCGAACAATGCTTCGTCCTGGATGGTGAAAAATTCTGTTGGCTTCTTTACTGGCTCAAGGCCCCAATACTCATACCAATGATAGTCGGGGTCATGATGCTCTGGCAGCGTATCCGCGCCGTAGACGTGGATGGAAGCAAGACGACCGATAATTGCACCAATGACTTGATCTTGCCAACCAAGGGAGGGCGGCAAGCCTTGCTCGGCAAGACCTTCAACTGTGAAGGTGCGCAGGTAGATTTCGTCGATCCCCTCGTCTTCATCTTCCGCTTGGCGCTCGTCGCAAAACTCGACAACCATATCATTTGTGAACCGTATATAATCATAAAGTTCTTCCAAAACCGGACCCGGCACTAGCAGTTTGCCGCTGTCCCATTTCTTGATCGTATCGAGCCGAGTGGAAAAAATGTTGGATGCATCCTTTTGGGAAAACCCAAGGTATTTGCGCATGTAAGCGAACCGATTATCCATAGCGATAATCCTCCATTTGTTGTTGAAACTGGACTTGAAACCAAAAGCCAGTGGACCAATCCTCCGGCTGTGTTGAATCGTAGTTATCTTCTGCGAACCGAGCAAGCGGTTAAAGGGCCATCTGCATTCGGCCTTTAGGGCAAACAGGCTGGCCTAGCCTCGCGCGGTAGTCAGCAAGGGCGTAATTAACTCACCCAAAACTGAAACCGGACCTTCGTGCACAATGCAGCGAAACAGGAACAAGAGCCCAGAGCGCACGGTTTTCTTCAGTAGAGCTAAAGTCTGCAGTCTGGGGAAGGCGGAATTGCCTCAAAAACGGCAGCCCAAATCTGGCATTGGGAGAACGTTGCGACACCTTGGTGCAGCACCTCCACTGCATAACTGTCTCGTCTCTGTTGTCTCTCTTCGTTGATTTGCGATGTCGAGCCTAGGGTGCAAATCATTCTGGCCACCAGAAGCATATGAAAAAGGGTGCTCCAAACATGGAACACCCGCATTGTTTTGCATCCAGAGCCGGCTTACTTCAGCAGCACGTCCAGCGGCACAGGTTCGCTGATTGTAAAGCTGCCGATGACACCTGGTTTGCCATCTGTAATCTCGACAATCTGCATTTCAGCAGAGTTCTGGTGGTGGATCTGATCAGAGAAGCTGCGCGGACCAAAGACTGTTGGTTCGCCATCCATCTTCTCAAGTTCGGCTGTTACGGCTGATGCTTCGACAGTTCCGGCCCGTTCGCCCGCTTTGGCCCATAGATCAATCAGCAGATAACCCGGATACGCGTATGTGCTGGACGGACCAGCGCCTGTAGCCGCCTCAAACGCATCACGGAGTTCGTTTACGGCAGGACGCGTATCATCGCCGTAGATAGACCCTTGCACCGGCACAATGAAGTTGGACAAATCAGGTGCGGCGTCCAGCCAGTAGGAGCCATCAACCGCAGAGCCGTTCAGGATGGTCGAGTTGATGCCCGCTGCCCGAATTTGGCGCACAGCAGACGCAGCCCCCGGAATGTAGGAGCACAGCATGATCACGTCTGGTTCGCTCTCAAGGCCTTTGATCCGGGTGATCTGGCTGGCGATGGAGGCATCGCCATTGAGGAAGGTATCACGACCGACAATCTCGCCACCCGCTTTGGGGAACATCCAGTCGAATCCGGTGCAGATACCTTTGTTGTATTCGATTGTCGTATCAAGCAGCACATAGCCGGTTTTTGCTGAACGCTCCTTAACGGACCATTCCGCCATCGTCGCCCCTTGAACAGCCGCCAGAACAGAGGCGGAGAAACTGTTCGGGCCAACCCCTTGGATACCTGCCTTGATGTCTTCTGCGCAGAGGAAGAAGGAGTTCAGGCCCGCCGCCTCAGCCGCCAAGGCTGCAGGTGCGCCAAAGTCGTAGTCACAGGTCACGATCAGCATTTCCGCGCCTTCATCGACCAGTTGCAGACCGGCACTTGCGGACTGTGCCTGATCGCTCTTGGTATCGGCTTCGATCCATTTGATCTGCTTGCCAAGCAGACCGCCGGCCGCATTGATCTCATCAATCCGGATGCGCGCCGCGGCGACGGCAGGGGCGTCATAGGCTTCGAGCCAACCGGATTTTGCAATGGCAAAACCGATTGTTATGTCATCGGCCATGGCGGGCGCGCCAAGCGCTAACGTGAGGGCTGTTGCAGTGAAGAAGTGTTTCATTAGTCGTCTCCCTTTAGGTTTCGATGTGTTTGATTTTCCGGTTAGCGGCCACCGATCCGCAGCCGGAGTTCACGCCCGCCAGTCAGACCGGCAGGGCGTAGAATGAGAACCAGGATCATGATGATCCCGATGATGATTTCCTGAGCACCCGTTGGCAGAGCCAATGTCGTCTCGCCAATCTCCATGCCCCGCTCCATCCGCACGAGCCCCTCGATGATGATGGACAGAACAAGGACCCCCATGACAGCGCCGGTCAGGCTGCCAATGCCGCCCACGACAAGCATTGCAAGGGTAATGAAGGTAATGCCGAGGTAGAAGCTGTTGGGGTTCAGAACACCAAGCGAATGGCCAAAGAGCGCACCCGCGACACCCGCAAAGAAGGCAGAGACCACAAGAGAAATGAGCCGATGGCCATACATGTTGATACCGCTGGCGTCTGCGGCCACTTCGTCTTCGCGGCTGGCACGCAAGGCCAGTCCGGATGCGGAGTTGGCATACCACGCAGCGGCCAGAACTGTGACAGAGGCCCACCCCAGAGTAACCCATTGATCGGCATATCGTGTCAGGCCGACAACAGAAGACGTGGCCCCCGTGACGCCTTCCCAGCTGGAATAAACGGTGTAGACAATTGCCAGAAATGCGAATGTCGCGATAGAGGCGGCGATGCCGGAGAGCCGCAAGATCGCAGCACCTGAAATCAGTGCAATGACAGCCGCCAGAAGGCCCGAAGCAACAGCAGCCGGAAAACCATGCCATTCAGCAGTCGCCAGATACGGCCAGAGATCAGGTAGGAACATCCCCTTCATCTGGGGCCTCAGGGTCAGCCATGCAGAGCAATAGGCCCCGATCGCCATGTAACCGGCATGTCCGAAACTGACGAGGCCGGAGTTGCCAACGAATATCCAAAGCCCGACAACAAAGGTCACGCGGATCAGGGTTTGCGCCGCCATACGCGCCAATGATTTGTCACCCAGAAGCGTGACCAGCAATGTGAACACCACCAGAATGGCGATCAGCAAGATTGGCGTGGACCAAGCACTCAGGCGCTTTTGTTTATGTGTTTGTGCCATGTGCTAAACCCTCGGCTTCGTAGATCTCGGAGCGAACAATCCGTCGGGGCGCAGCAGCAAGCTGACAATGACCAGCGTATAAAGAAACGCATCACGGAAAGGCCGTGCTTCGAGCGGGAGGAACCCCTGCAAAATGACCGAAGCAGCGCCAATCAAAAATCCCGCCGCTACAGCACCGGGCAAACTGCCCAAACCGCCGATCACTGTGGCAATGAAGGCAACCAACATGATCTGCCCGCCCATGCGAATGTCTGCCACACCGGTTTGTGTGACCATGATCAGCGCCACAGCGGCAGCCAGCGCGCCAGACAGGGCAAAGGCGCCGGTGATAACCACATTGGCCCGCACACCCAAAAGCCGCGCCATGGTGAAATTCTCAGCCGCCGCGCGCATTTCCAGCCCGATCCGCGTGCGTTTCAAAAGCAAGGCAAGCGTCACAACAACGAGCAAAGTGGTGCAAATGACGATGATCTGTAGCAAAGGGATCGAGGCCCCTGCGATGCTGACGGGCTGGTTCAACTCTGGCCAGAGGCTTACTGCCTTGGGACGGCTGCTGTAGACCAACAGCAGTGTATTCTGGATCACGAACCCCAAGGCAAAAGATGAAATCATCATCGCCACAGGCGTGGCATTGCGCATGTGCCTGAAGACAAAGAACTCGGAGGCGACGGCGATTGCAGCGCCGATCAGCAGCAGCAGCGGGATCAGCAAAATCGCCGGCGCTTTGCCCAAGAACATGACGGCAACTGCGTCCGTCGAGGGCACAATCAATGCAAAAACGCAAAAGGCGATGTATTCGCCGTGGGCGAAATTCACCAGTTTCATCACCCCGAAGATCAGAGCAATCCCAAGTGCGGCCATGGCATAGATGCCCCCAAGGCTCAGCGCATCAAAGAGCAGCTGTGGAACGGCGTTCATGTCGCATCCTCCGACTGGTTTTGCCCAAAGTAGGCTTCCTTAAGCAGATCGCTTTCCGCAAAGCCTGCCGCATCGCCATCGCCGGCAACATGACCCCCGCGCAGCAACACCATGCGCCCGCCAACCCGGGCCGCGCGGGCCGAGCTCTGTTCAACGATGATCAGGGTCAAGCCGCGTTCGGCCTGCAGATTGACGAGCGTTTCATAGACCTGATCGACAATATTCGGAGCCAACCCAAGCGAAGGTTCATCCACCATCATCAGTTTGGGATTGGTCATCAAACCGCGCCCGATCGCCAACATCTGTTGCTGTCCGCCGGACAGTGCTCCGGCATTGGCATGCCGCCGCTCACCCAGGATAGGAAAGCTCTGGTAGATCCCGTCGATATCCGTTTCAATCGCCGCCTTGTCCTTCCGGATGCCCGTGCCCACACGCAGGTTTTCCTCGACTGTCAGCGTTCCGAAAACCTCGCGGCCTTCCGGAACCATAGTCAGACCCAAACGCGCTATCGCTTCGGGCGAGCGGCCATTCAGCACATCGCCGTCCACCTCAATGCGGCCATGGGTCGTGGCAACGGCTCCGCAAATCGCCTTGAGCAGAGAGGACTTGCCCGCCCCATTCGGCCCGGAGATGAACAGCCTCTCACCCTCTTGAACAGTAAAGGAAACATCCGACAGTGCAGGCACTTTGCCATACCGAACCGCGACATCGAAAACACCCAGCTTTGACATCACGCGTGCTCCATGTTTTCTGGCGCATGCTCTGCGCCCAGATAGGCTTCGCGTACCGCCTGGCTGGCCAGGATCTCGGTCTTGTCGCCCTCTTCGATGATCTTGCCCGCGTCCAGAACATAGACGTGGTTTGACAATGACAGGACAAGCCCGACGTTATGCTCGATCAACAGGACACCGCAGTTCAGCTCATCCGCGATCCGCCTGATGATTTGTGCCAGATCATCCGCTTCGGTTTCGGACATGCCTGCGGCGGGTTCGTCCAGCAGCAGGTAATCGGGGGCAAACATCAGCGCACGCGCAATGCCGACCCTGCGCTCGTCCGTATAGGGCAGCCCGGCTGCGGGCAGTTCGGCAAGATGCCCGGCCCCCATCCAGGACAACACGCGCAGCGCTTCGTCTTCGGAGGCGCGCCGCGAATGGCCAAGGCCCACCCCGGTCACTGCAAGATTGTCCAGTACATCCAGCCCGGAAAACAAGCGCCCGGCCTGGAACGTGCGCGCAAGACCCCGGCGGCGAATGTCATAGGGCGCTTTGGCGTTGATGTCCTGCCCATCCAGCATGACCGTGCCTGACGTGGGGTCCTGAAAGCCTGTGATGATGTTGACGCAGGTGGTTTTGCCTGCTCCGTTGGGGCCGATCAACCCGACAATTTCCGCCTTCTTTAGCGAAATCGTCACGTCATCCAGAGCCTTGAAGCCACCAAACGCAACGCTGATTGATTCCAGTTCCAATGACAAAATCTTATCCTTCGCGTTCCTGTTCCGACCGTTGTGCGCCACAGCCGCCAACCGATGGCGGCTGTGGGTCCTGGTGATGCTCACTAGGTCCAGTGCGCCACGCTGCGCCGCTCGAAACTCTCGCGGAACTGTTCGATCGTCTTGGGCAGCGGCTCGCCGGTTTCCCAATCCAGGATCACCGCATAGCGTCTCACGGCGTCCATCGCGTCGATCTCGCCTTTGCGATACATCTCGGCAACCTTTTCAGGATCAATGCGGGCCCAAGCCACGCGGTTTTCACGAATATGCGCCCGCAGTTTCTCGGTCTCGGCCTCATCGACCTCATATTCACACAAGTCCGCATCAATCTCTTTGATCACAACGCCATAGTCCAACGCGGCTCGTTTGATAGAGACATAGTCATCCACCACATCCGTCAGAACAGCCTCTGTCTTGCGTTCAAGTGGGTCGCCAAAGCCGCCGCCCCCCGCGGTCGGGCGCGCAAACTCATCTCCCGAATACATCGGGAAGTCAGAGAAGACAGACCCAAGCCATTCGTGCGTGTCCGAGCCGGCGCGTTTGATGGTCAGACCATGCGGCATGGAGGGCAAACCGCCATCAACACCCCAGACGACGGCGCGTTCGCGGTCGCAGACATAGGACATGACGGATTTTTCACTTTCCAGAAGCAGGGAGGTTTTCTGCACCCCTGTCCCTCCGCGCCATTTGCCCGGGCCTGCGCTGTCTTTTTTGATCTGAAATTCAAGCGTCCGGGTCGGGTTGACCCGCTCGTTGCCTTCGTTGGGCTGAGACATGAGCCCGGTTCCGAAGCAGGCTGTGGTGACGTCGCTGCCATCCTTACCGCGCCGTCCGCCCCAACCGCCGGGGAGCCATTCGTAGAACATGAATGTAGAGTCCTCCTCGCGCCGCTTGTCCGTGCCCCCCGCCAACAGGTATTCAAGGTTGAATGCACAGGCGATGGCGCGCTCCGGCATGATCTCCGACCACATCTCGAAAACCGAGTTCATGATCTTTTCAAACGGCATCAGGAAGCCGGTGACCGCCGTGGGCCACTGGGCACTGACCACCGAATTTTCCGGCGCAGCGACAGAGAGCATCCGATAGAAGCCGGAGTTCAACGGCAGGTCAGGAAAGAAGGTCTTCATCCCCGCGACGACAGCCGAGAATGTGGCTCCCGGCGCGGAATTGTACATCGAACCAATCGTCGGGTGGCTGCCTTCGAAATCGTAGTGAATCTGATCACCCTTGATTGTCATCTTGATGTGGATCGGGATCATCCCCTCGCCACCTGACGGGTCCCGGTCGATGTAGTCGACGGATTTCCATGTGCCGTCGGGCAGCGCCGCAATACGCTGGCGCACGGCGCGTTCAACGTAGTCCTGCACCTCGTTCATGCCCTGCTTGACCTGCTCGCGCCCGTACTTTCGCACCAGCCGCAGGATTTCACGTTCGGCCACCTGCGTGGCCTGTGCCTGGCTGTGGATGTCACCGATAATCGACGCGGGGTCGCGTGTGTTGTTTGCGATCAGGTTGGCAACGTCGGAACAAAAATCGCCGGCACGGAATAGCCGGACAGGTGTGATCCGAACCGCCTCGCGGAACATGTCTTTCGCCGTCACATCAAACGAACCGGGCACAGAGCCACCCAGATCAGACCAGTGCCCGTTTGACTGCGAAAACCCGATCAGCTCGTCTTCATCAAAGATCGGCCGCACCAGACGGACATCGCTGAAGTGCGTGCCACCTGCGTAAGGATCGTTGATCGCGTAGATATCGCCGGGCATCATGTCGCCCTTGAAGACGCGAATAACGTCTTTGCAGGTAAAGTGCAGCGTGCCGACGTGCACCGCGATGTCATCGTTGCCCTGCGCAACCGAATTGCCTTCGGCATCATGCAGCGCGTTAGAAAAGTCTCGGTTGTAGATCACAAAGGAGTAACAGGTGCGCAGCATCTGCTCGGCCATCTGGTCAACGGATGTGATGAAGGAGTTCTTGAGAACTTCAAACGTGACGGGATCTAGGGCTTTTGAATCACTCATAGTATTACTCCTGCACTCGGATGAGAATGTTCATGTATTGATCGACTTCAGCAGTCGTGTTCGGCGGAATTACGGTGGTTGAATCGAACTGCTCGACAATGGCGGGGCCATCAAAGGTCGCACCGGCGGTCAGGTTTTCACGCTCGAAAATCATCGCCGTGTGGGCCTTGCCGTCAAACCAGACATCGCGTGTCTTGTCGGTCTTGGGCTTGTTCTTCCTCACCTCGTGCTTTTGCAGCTCGGCCTTGGGAACCATACCCGTCGCCGTCAGCCCCACACGGAAGATCGACACCGGTGCGTCATCCCGGCGGAAGTTGAATTCGCGCTGGTGTTCGCTGTGGAACCCGTCGATCAAGGCCTCAATATCGGTGACCTTGGACGGCGCAGATACTGCCAAGGCACGCCATTGGCCCTGATACATCATCTCGACCGTGCGCTGCATGACAATGTCCTTGGGCGCTACGCCTTCGTGCTTCAAACGATCAGCGGCCATGGCCTCCAGCCGCTCGAAGGCGGCCTCCAAATCCTCCGGCTTGGTATCAGCCGCAGCAGCCATGAAGCTGTCTGAGAAGTCGTGCTGGATATCGACCAGCAGGCAACCCAGAGCCGATGTCACACCCGGATTGGGCGGGATAATGACAGTCGGGATCGACAACTCCTTGGCAATTGCCGCACCATGCAACGCCCCGGCTCCGCCAAACGCCACAAGCGCGAAGTCCCGTGGGTCATAACCTCGGCTAATCGACAGCAAACGCACCGCATTGGCCATATTTGCGTTTGCAACCGCAACCACGGCTTCGGCGGCTTCGTGCAGCTCCATTCCGAAAGGCTCGGCCACAGTCTCTCTGACCGACGCTTCGGCCAGGGCGGGATCAAGGGTAATCTTGCCCCCCGCGAGCGATGTGCCAAGGCGGCCCAGCACAACATTGGCGTCCGTGTTTGTGGCCACTTCATTGCCGTTCTTGTAGCAGGCAGGCCCAGGGAAGGCGCCCGCAGATTGCGGTCCGTTGCGCAGTGACCCGCCTTCGTCTTTCCACGCCAGAGATCCGCCGCCCGCACCAATGGTCAGCACTTCGATCGACGGGAACCGGATCGGATAGCCATATTCGATATACCAGTCTTTGGTGACACGCGACTTGCCTTCATACACCAAGGATACGTCCGTGCTGGTCCCGCCCATGTCAAAACCGATAGAATTGTCAAACCCGCAAAGGTTGCCAATAAAGCGGCTGGCAATCGCGCCCGCGGCAATGCCCGACCCTGCCAGACGCGCGGCAAAGTCTTTAACGCTGGCCGGGGTCATCACGCCGCCGCCCGTGTGCAGCAACAGCAGATCGCGTTCGTAGCCGCCGTCAGCCAGCTTACCCTCAAGGCGCGCTACATAATCAACGACCGAAGGCGACACGACCGCGTTTGCCATCGTTGTCGAGAAACGCTCGTGCTCAAAAATCTCCGGCAGGACCTGTGAAGAGATCGACACCGGCACATCCGGCATCACACTCAGCAGAATGTCTCGCATCCGCTCTTCATTGGCCCCATTGGTGTAAGAGTTCATAAAGCAGACAGCAACAGAGGCGACTTTGCGCTTCTTCAAAACATGCGCGATGCGCAGCGCTTCTTTTTCGTCCAGCTTTTCCAGAACCGTGCCGTTCGCGTCGACGCATTCACGGACGGTCAGACGGTCCCGACGCGGGATGTAGGGCTTGGCCACATCTTTGTAGGTGTCCCACAGATCCTCCTTGTTGGCCCGGCGGATTTCGACCACGTCGCGGAACCCTTCGGTGCAGATCATCGCAGAGCGCGCCAAATTACGTGTGATCAGCGCGTTTGTTGCCACGGTTGTCCCGTGCGAAAACATCGACACCTCGCTGAGGTCGATGCCGCCCTGATCAATCCCGTTGAGAATGGCAACCATCGGGTCATCCGGTGTCGATGACGTCTTTTCGATGCGGATCGCACCCGTTGTTTCGTCCATAATGACGACGTCGGTAAACGTCCCACCCACATCTACGGCAACTCTTGTGTTCTTCATGTCTACATCCTTCAAAAGACAACAGGGAATCAGGAAGGCGCCGGCGAAAGCCGACCCTACTTGGGGGTTTTCGGTTTTAGCTAAGGGTTACGGAGGGGCCGTCTTCTGGCCTTGCTGCGCGGCTTTGCGCGTTTCGGTCGGTGTGCAGCCGAACTGCGCACGATAGGCTTTGTTAAACTGGGATTGATCCGAAAACCCCCACCGATGGGCTATCTCGGCAATTGTGATGGGCCCTACGACGCTCAGGTCCTCGCGCGCGCGCACCAGACGCTTTTCGCGGATGAACCCGGAAACCGACCTGCCCGACTCCGAGAACAGTTGTTGCAGATAGCGCTGCGACACATTGCAGGCCTCTGCCACAAGACTTGAGGAGAGATTCTCATTGAAGAGGTTGTTGCGGATAAACTGTTCTGCGCGGTACAGATGTGCTGCGCGGATTGTCGAGGTTTCGCTGTCCAGCACACGGTCATCTTTGCGGATTGAGAGGCACAGCAGATCAAGGATGTGCTTGCCAGCGGCCGCGCGCGCCTGCTCATCAAGCAAATCGACGTGCAGCGCCGTTGTCTTGACGGTATCCAGAAAATAACTGGCCACGCCGGCTGTGCCATCAAAACTCAGCGCGCCCAAACGGTCTGTTGGGCCGATGCGGGCCCGCACGCTTTCGGAAGACACCTTCAGCACCAACAGCTCGTTCGTCTGTTCATGCCAGAACTCGTAGGGCAAATCGCCCCGTTCTACCAGAAACTCGCCCGGTGAACATTTCGCCTGGCGGGCATTCTGGTCAAAGCCGACCGTCCCCAATCTTGGAATGGTAATCAGCAGACTGCTTTCAACTTCGTCCAGAAAGTGCCGCTTGTGCCTTTTGTAGAGAATGCCATCGCAACGCATCTGCGACAGACCGACGATACCGAGGTTCCAAGTATTGAGATCACCTGAAAAGGACTGGTCATCCGCCATCGTGGTCTCTAGGGGAAAGAACGTATCTGAGACAGCCGCCTGCCACTGGGTGGCAGTCATGAGCTTGTTTGCAGTTTTGTCCTTCTGATTCATCTAACGTCCCCAAAACACAAATGGCGAAAACACAACTGTCTCATGTGTTAAAATGATCGTAGCACCGTTCCGGCCAACCACTTTGGCAAAAAACGCACAAACTCTTGTGTCACGTGTCAATTCGCGCACTTGCGATTCTTTCATCGGGCCCAGAAAGGCCCTGGAAAATCCTAAATATCTAACTAAAACATATTTTTACCAACCATTTGCAGCGCGAGAACACCGCCAAATCGGGTCTTGGTTTTGTGAAACGGAAAGCTGCGAAGGCAACAACCTGAGCGGGATTGGGCCGCATTTTCCCCAAGATTCACGGCCGCTGCGCTTCAAAAAAACGAAGCATCCAAACAGAATCACAGGATGGAAGTGTCCTCAAACCACGACCGAAATCCCGGCGGGCGTTTCTGCTTCAAATGGGCGGCCTCGCTGGCCCGCAGACAGGATGCTCGGAACAAAACTGCTTGCTAAAAGCAAGAAAGCGGCGATAGCACTGAGGGCAAATCGCGGCCCCCTGCCGCGTGAAAAACGCCAACTTACAAGAAGTGATGCCTGCCATGGATGTGCGACCAAATTCAGACGAAGCCCGTGATATCGCTTATCATTTTCACAGCTATACCAATGCCGAAGCGCATGAAAAAATTGGTCCGCTGATCATTGAATCAGGCGAGGGAATCCACGTCACCGACTCAAACGGCAACCGCTATATCGAGGGCATGTCCGGCCTTTGGAGCGTGGCAGTCGGGTTCAACGAACAACGCCTTGTGGATGTCGCCAGCCGGCAAATGCAAAAGCTGCCTTACTACCACAACTTCTCGCACCGCTCGCATGGTCCGGCGATTGATCTTGCTGAAAAGCTGATCGAAATAGCCCCCGTGCCAATGAGCAAGGTTTTCTATACCAACTCGGGCTCCGAGGCGAACGATACGATCGTCAAGATGGTCTGGTATCGCTCGAACGCGCTCGGCAAGCCCGAGAAAAAGAAGATCATCTCGCGCCTGCGCGGCTATCACGGCGTGACAGTCGCAGCCGCGTCGATGACGGGTCTGCCCTATAACCACAAGTCCTTCGATCTGCCGATGGAGGGCATCTTGCACACCACTTGCCCGCACTACTGGCGCGAAGGTCAGGACGGCGAAAGCGAAGAAGCTTTTGCGTCACGCTGTGCCCAAGATCTTGATGATATGATCCAATCAGAGGGCCCCGAAACTGTAGCCGCATTCATCGCCGAGCCTGTCATGGGCGCGGGCGGTGTTGTTGTTCCTCCGGCGACCTACTGGGAGAAAATCCAAGCGGTTCTGGCGAAATACGATATCCTTCTTATCGCAGATGAAGTGATTTGCGGTTTTGGCCGCACGGGCAACATGTTTGGCTCTACAACCTTTGACATAAAGCCCGACATTCTCACCATGTCCAAGCAGATCACCTCCAGCTATTTCCCCTTTTCGGCTTTCATGATCAACGATCGGGTCTATCAGCCAATCGCCGACGAAAGCGGGCGCATCGGTGTTCTGGGGCATGGCTATACGGGCGGTGGCCACCCCGTCGGCGCAGCCGTAGCGCTGGAAAACATCAAGATTATCGAAGAGCGCGATCTTGTGGCCAATGCCGCCGAACGCGGTGCAGAATTGCAAGCTGGATTGACCGACCTGACGTCCCACCCTCTCGTTGGAGAGGCACGTGGCATTGGCCTCATAGGCGCACTTGAATTGATCGCCCCAGAGGGTAAATCAGGCGATTTTGCCCCTGGAAAACTCGGCGCCCAAATGAACGCAATCATGCTGCGCAACGGCCTCATCTCACGTAATATGACAGACGCGATGGCATTTTGTCCGCCATTGATAGTGGGCGCGAATGACGTGCGAGAAATCATCCAGATCACAAAAAAGAGTCTGGAGGAACTGGCCGCAGACATAAACGGGGCCGCCTAGTCAGGGGAACGACAAGCCAGAACTCTTACCCTTTCCCATCCGGGAAAAACTTGGGTCGGCCTGTCTACACATTTTCCGGGTGGCGCCTGTCACGCGAGCTGATCTTTACAAATCTCGTTCAACCAAGAGCTTCTTCGGGTGAACCTTTGCTGAGCGGCTTTCAGACCGGCGAGACTCCGTTCTTGTTGACGGCCTCTTCGTTGCTTTGGTGCGTTGCGGCGGCGCGGGCCGAGCTGTGACGCGCAGGACGCGGACGACATGCGCGACGCGCTTCTGCATGAGGCGGCAGAGGCGCGCCGCTTGCCCTCTGATCCTGACTGGGACGTCATCGAAAACTCCGGCCTCACCTGGGGCGGGCCGATCAGGGAGCAGGGTGGACCGTGGTAGGATCACCTGGAACGATTGGGCGGTTTGGGAGAGCGCACGCCCGACAACTTCAAGACGTTCGATTTCTTCGACGAAGATCGAGGCCTTGCCACAAGCGCAAAGACGCTCGAAACCCGCGCGCCGGGATATGTGGACCGGCCCAGTCGTATTTTTGGTGCTTTGAAGCGTTACATCGACCAAATTGACCACTTCGAGTACGACAACAAGAAGGGCATTGAAATCAGCGCGGACGAAATCGACATCAAACGCCTGGAACTTGCCGTGCCCGACGGAACCACCCCGGAACAGTTTACTCAAATTCAACGTGCGATAGACTACGCTGAGAGTTTGGGGATCGACGTAGAAGTGAGCCGTATCCGATGAAAAAAGTCCTGACCACAGAAGAATGGATTGCGAAACGGCGTGCTGAAGCGGCGGAGCGAAAAAAGCGCTCCAAGCCTCCCAAAGAACGCAAAAGTGCCTTTGTTACGAGCTATCGCAAATTCACGGAAATCGCCTCACAAGCGGTGTATGGTAGCGCGCATTTGGACCCCAAGGGATATCATGAGTATCTACCGCCAGACCTAACTGCGCTCGAAATCGCTGGCCACGCGCGGGCCGCCCTTTTGGCCAGCCGGTTCATCACGCCAAAACATCCAGAGTGGGACGACGTCATCCGGATTCCGACAAAGGAAGAATTCAAGGCGTGGGAGGAAGCAGACAAGGCGCGCGCTGGTGTCAAGACTTTGAAAGCGCTGTTTAACGGTGCGGGCCATGTTTCGTTAACATTGCGGGACGGCAAGATCGCAATCAAGCCAACGCGCTATCGCGGACATGGCCATTGGGAGGGTATTCGCGGCCAAGAAGATACGGTCTTGCCGGAAGACGTGTCAGTCGAAGAGCTTGGCAGGGCTATTCTGGACGCACTGGACATAAGCCGCTCAGCGTAGGTCCCTGAGTCGACGACGCCTGCTAAAGCAACCATTGGCACAAACGCAGCGAAAGCTCACAAAGTACCGCACCGCGGGCCTTTGGTGCGGACGCAGCGAATTCGTGGTTTCTGCGGTTTGCCCTTTGCGCGGAACGCAGTCTTGAGTGCCGGGCATGCTTGTGGGGCGGCCGCTCCTTCATTGCGAAAGCCTCTGATGTTGAGCGTGATGTGTGCGCGCCTGAGGGTGGCGCGGTTTTGGGGGTCAGCGCGGCAGGTCGTTGTAGGGACAAACATCTTTTTCAAAGGGCACATGCCTGCGCCGGAAGGGCGGGCCGCTGACAAGCTCAGGGCCTGTGATGCGATCCATGCGGAAGTGCCGGAAATCTTCGCGCGCCGGATCCCATGCGACAAGATACCAGAGCGGTTGCAAGATGAGCATGGCCTGCGGCTCGACATTGCGCAGGCTGCGCGCGCCTTTGGCATCCCGATACTCAAAGCGGAGGTGCTGGCGCGCCAGAAAGGCTTTTTCAAAAGCGGGCAGCAGGGCGGGGTCGATTGTGCCCAGGTCAGACAGGTCCTGTTTGGGCGAGAGTTGGCCGATGTGCAGGCAGGCGAGGAAGCGGCGCAGATCGCGCACTTTGTCAGACGGCAGGGCGCGCTCGATCTTGGCGAGGCCTGCATCTGCGAGATCGGAGAAGGGCAGGTTCTGGGCGGCGCGCACGGCGGCCACGCTGATCAGCAGCGCGAAGACTTCGGCCACAGAGAGGCGGGCGGTTGTTTGCATGGACTGGGGGTCAAGCTGCACGCCACCGCCGCGCCCGCTTTCGGAATGGATGACAAAGCCTTCGTCACGCAAGGCGGCGATGTCGCGCAGGAGCGTGATGCCGATTGAGGCCGGACGCGGGCAGCCCGAGCCCGAGACGCTCGAAAGGGAAGCCGCCGTGCCGAAGGATTGGAAGGCGGCGCTCGACCGGCAGGAGGACTTCATCGAGGAATTGTTGGGAGGGTGAGCGCCGTCGACTAGTCCCCTATTCGTCGTAGTAGAATTTCAAGTCGCGTCGCTCTTTCAATTGGGCAGGTCGGTAGGGTTTGACCTCGCCACACTGGGCGACGGCCTTGGCTCGCATGCGCTCTTCGACTGAAGGATGGAGCGGGAAGTCGTCGCCAACTGCGCGAATTCCCTTCTTCCAGCGGATGCGGAGGGGGCCAAATGCTACCATCGCGTCTTCGCGGTGCTGCAAACCCAGAGGGTCAGGGGCGCGGTTCAAGACGTTCTCGTTGATCTGGATCGACGGCACGCAGTCTTTCAATTCGTCGACCATCCAATCGAGGGCGATATCGCTCAGGCGGGACTCTGCCTCAGGATAGCTTCCACCGATGTCGCTATGACAGCCCGGGAACCAGACCTGCTTCAACCACTTCGGCTCTCGATCTTTGGTCTCAATCGCGGCCGCCTTCGATGCCCATCCAACCCTTGGAAAGTCAGCACGGTCTTCGTCGATCGCCATGGCGTGACGGGCGTGTTGGACATCGGGATCCAGCCACTTGTCGTAGTTGCGCTTGTTCCAAGCCGCGAAATGACCCGTCTTGAGAATCTGCGGCCAATCGGTTGGGCGCCAGAGCTTCAGTTTGCGCTCGGGATCGTCCGAGAAATACTTGAAGTTGTCGAGCAACAGGGAACCTAGCTGCCAAAGAAGCGCGACTAGAAGTACGCCAAGCGGAACAACCAAAAGCCAAGACCATCCGAGTGCAACGCCTGCGGCCAAAGCCGCCCCGACCCCGAACGTGACGCCCCAGACCAAGGTGCGGACAACTGCCGTTCGCAGTGATGCCACCGTGTCGAAGACCCCGATGAATGTTGGCTGAACGTTTCCCTGATTTTCTTCGCCTACGAGCGGAAAGCTCGAATACTTCTTGCGAAATCGCTTGCCGAGTTCTTCACGGTTCTTGAAGTAAGGATCTTGTCCGCGCGGTTTTCCAGCACCGTGATTATACACGAATTTTACAGCGTCCTTGGCGATCTTGCGCAATCCGGGGCCGTAACGCGGGACCGGCGAACCATCTGGCATCTGCGTCGGGACACCGCAGAGGTTCATAACGTTTGCAAGTGCTCTTACTGTGTAGGCCCCGCGCGAGAACCCAAACAGCAACACACGGTCGCCGGGCTCGTAATGGGCGATGATCTGCTCGTAGCAATCGATTATGTTGTGGTCGATGCCAGTTCCGACGGCGCTTTCCAGGATGGGCTTGATCCGACCGAAAAACCCACCGCGTTCTCCTGTTCCCAAGCCCGGGTCGTAAAAAGCCACTTGGTCCTTAGGGCTAATTGGTGAATCTGGGCCGGGACGCATGGCTCGATACATCTTGTAAACATTCGACAGCCGTTGGTCTGGCCTGGCGCCACCCATCTGGCCGGTTCCGTCCGAGAATATGCAGATGTTCTTTACCATTTGTCGCCCTATTCAAGAACACGAAGTACAGTCAAAATCCTAAACCTGCAGCAGTTCTGCCAAGCTAGGAGAGAGTGCAGCGGAAATGTTTCGCCCGAGTCGGGAAAAATTAGAACATAGTGGAAACACATATGTCTACCTGATATTGTGACACATGAGAAGGGATTGCCCAATATGTTGGATACGATGCAGCAAATGGAAGTGTTCCCGACGACAGTCGATCTCAAGCGGGTCGACCTGTCTATCAACATGCGGCGCTTCTATAGAATGAGTGTTCAACCAGACCTGTTTGGCGGCGCATGCCTCGTGCGGGAATGGGGCCGTATCGGGTTTCGAGGGCAGATGATGATCGAATTTCATGATGACGAGGGCAAGGCTGTCACGGCGCTCATGAAGCTCCATGCTAGCAAAAAGCAGCGAGGGTATAGGGCAGCCGTGGCGCAGAACTAAGATTGAATTTTAGAGAAGAAGATTTCGCATAGCATGTATTTCGCGTTTGTTTTCGGCAACCGGATCCTCCACCTTTCGGCGGTCCAGAATCCGTAGGCAGCTTAAGACCAACCGGGCACCAGTCATGGCTGGATCAGAGCCCAGTGGCAGGTCACCGCACACCAGGAAGAGCATAAACTCGAATACGAGCCAATTAATGAGCGATAGCCGATGGCAGCTCTGTGTTGATGATCAGTAACACGCTCGAAAGGAGAATTTTTCTGTCGTTCCATCGACGCGGTTGACCCAGAAGCAGCGCGTTCCGTAATCCGCCGTTCTTACACTGAAGCTTTCAATTCCCGGGCCGATCTTTTCGGCGGCTTCGGGATGCATATGCATGAGATGCGTTAGTATTTCGGCGTCTTCATTGGTTACCTTGTCACCCAGTTCATATTTGTACAGCATATCCCTAAAAAAGTCGTTTGCGTCTCCTTTCCTCGCGAATGAGAGCGATCCGATCTCTACTGGCTTTGCGGGCATAATCGCTTCCTCTCTACTCTATTCGCTGAATTCGTGGCCCGCTTCCGGATCATCAAGGCCCGATACCTGCAGCGTTTCCCTGACGATAAGGTTAGGCAGGTCCATCCCGGCGAAATTCGGGCCATGCTGATTAATCCAGGCCAGGCAACCTTCCTTGTCCAGATCGTCGCGCGCAATCTTCTCATACAAGGCCACCGCAGACATGCGGGAAAGCCCTAGTTCCATTAATGAGAGAAGCGTGATGCTGGAGACGCCAAACTCAAGCGCTATCCCGATGTCAAAGTCTTCATCAATCAGGTCCTCGCGCTCGGCTTCAGTCAAGAACAGGCGGAGGACATCCATATAGGCGGAAATATACTTCGGTGCCTTGAATCTTGCTGTCTCTTCCACCATGCTCATCGTTTCGCGAATGAGCACTGGAAGCTTGAACGATCTGTTGTTTCGTTGCTGATACTCTATACGCTTCCTGATAATTGCAGCCAAAGACAATCCTTTCAGCCACTCGACAACCACGAGCGCGTGCAGGGGAATGAGACTGTCTGGCAGGAAGACAGGATACAAATTTGCGTTAATCCGTCGCATGACGGTGACGTACCTGTCGTACGCATCGACGCTTTCCGAAGGCGCGAGCAGCAGATTTTCGATATTGCCTTCGTACTTTCGAAAAGCTTCCAGCAAACGCTGCAGGCCCACCGCGCTGACGCCTGGATGTCTTACTAGAACATCCTGCGTAATATTGATCAGCGCCGAAATACCTTCGAGGCTTCTATCGAGTTTCCGGAGCGCATCTGGAGAATGCCGTTTCGCAAATGCGGCATCGGAAAGCGTACCAAGACGAATATATGTATTGAGGAGGTAAGCCCCGACCTGTTCGAATTCTTCGCCTTGCGCAAGATCGGCCAAAGAGTCGATGTTTCTGTTCTCAAGATACGCAGCCAGTTCATCGGTGGAAGATATAACGACGTCAGTTTCTCTCTTGATCGGGTAGCGTGAGCGCTTCGGCACGCCGACGGGCCATGCTTTTTCATCCTTTGGATCGATACAGATAATATTGCCTTGGAATTCGTTTCCCCAGCGACCGGCCCGTCCCGCGAGGTTCCAGAAGTCGTGCGGCTCCATCGGGTTCCCACGGCCCTTCCGGGGACCGCGCACAACGATGGTCCTGCAAGAGAGATTTACTCCTTCAATCAGCGTCGAGGTGCAGGCAAGAAATCTTATCTTGCCGTCGCGGAACAGCCTCTCAACCTCGGTGCGGATGAGAGAGGGCATGTTTCCATAGTGAAAAGCGACACCACGTTCGACCAGCGGCGCGAGCTGATAATTACGGTGGACCCCTTTGCGGGCCAGATCAGCCAGGTCCAGCAATTCCTGATCATCTGTCTTCTCCGAGCCTTCCAACTGGCTGATAAGGAGCGCGACGTCCTCCGCTTCAGCCGCGCCGTTGCAGTAAACCAGTGTGCCGCCGCGACCGCCTGCCGCCGCTGCGATAAACGCCAGCCTTTTTTTCAGGCCCGCAGGCTTGTTTGACAGTTTAAGCGTGCCCAGTGGTATGGGTGAATCGCCCCAGACAAGGTCCAGCGACCACTCCTTGGGCTTCCGAGGCACTTGCTCGGCTAGGATCACGTTCTGCAGAACGGTTGGCATATCGGTATTGACCGACGTTTTCGGCATATCGTTCGGCGCATCCTCAAGCAGTTCTCCGGGATTTTGTGTCGAAGGACTTACAAACACGACCTTCATCATCGGGTTCTGCCGAGACACCCGCTCGATTGCATCCTGCAGTATTACACCACGCTGATTGTCTCCGATCTTGTGCGCTTCATCAACAATGAGAAGGTCTACACTGAAGTCCTCCCCGAGAAGATTGACAAGCAGGTGCAAACGCTCCTGCGTGAATACGAAGACGGCTTTCTTGTCTCCCGTCGTAGATGAGAAATAAACTTCCGTCAGCGGTAGCGACGTGATCTCGATGCCGGTGTCCGACTGACATAGCTCCTTCAGACTGAGTTCAATCTCACTCACCAAAGCCCGGGTTGGGGCAAGGTAAACGGCGATCTTTGTCTTGCTCGTGCGAACGTGATCGAGCAGCCACTGCAAAACGAGGTAAGTTTTTCGGACGCGGTTGGCGCGGACGCTGAAAGCCAGCCGGCGCCGGAAGAGGCGCCCGCCCATAGTTCTTTCTGAAAATCGTTGACGCCTATCCATTTTCCGCTCGATTCAAGGAGTATCGAGTCCTCGAAACGTCTTCTGTTGGCTTCAAGGCGCATCGACACGCCCAGTCTGCCCTCAAGATCGGGAGCGATCCGGTTTCGCAGTATTGCCAGCTCGACGGACCTGCGATTGGACAGCTTTTCGAGGAGGACAGCCCCCGCATCCCGCACTTCCGGCGAAGTTTCGAGTGTGACGGCAGCGGTTGCGATCCGCAGCGCCGCCTCCTGATGCGTTCGTTCGGTTGATCTGGCCAAAAGGCTTCCGGCCAAAAGAAGCTGCTGCCAGTCAAAGCTCTTCTTTGGGTCAGCGGATTCATGGATTGCGTCCAGATTTGTTATCTCAGTCGCCACTGTGATCTGAGTCAACCTGATAATATCATCACGAAGCGCCTCACCCGACAGCCAATCAAAGAGTTCGGTATCTTTCATTTCTTAATACCCAGCGCCTTAAGGAACGATGCGCGAAACCCATCCGCCGAAGGCACTGGCACACAGAAAAACTGAATGTCGAATTTGTCGAGTTTCTCCACCGATAGTCTGTTCTTTACATTCTTCACCCATTTTTCCATTTCGTCATTCGCCGCCTTCAGGATGTCCTCCCCGATGCCTTTTGCATCATCTTTCGGATAGAAATCCGCATCGAAGGCGATAAGCGCGATCCCGCAATATTCGACCCTGTTCGATAGCGGTGAGGTTCGGTCGAAATATTTCCGGAATGCGGCCGTAAGTTCCGGATCACTGAGATCGGCTTTGTCGCTGAGGAGCACGAGATCCCGCTCGCGATCAGCGCCTTCGTGGTCCGTCTCCACGAGGAAAGGGGCAAGTGATGAAAGGCAATCTCTTATGGCCGCTGTAGGGTCGCCATACACCTTTGACTCGCCCCAGAAAAGTTTGAGAAGGCCGTTTTCGTTTACGGAAGCATAGACGCCGTCCGCACCATGATAGTGCATGTGAGAGTCGGTCTTAAGGTCCATCTTACAGAGCACCTGAGGAACCTTGAGAAAGCGCTCTGCGAGTAGGAAGAGCAGCATCTCGCCGCCTTCGCCAGTATTGGCAAGGTCCGTAAAAGTGCCGATTGCCTCGTGGTGCAGGGCTGCAACCGCGCTTCCGGACTTGAATCTGGCGTCCCGCGCCCGCGCATCATCCAACCGCGATTTCGGGACGGCATAATCGATAATTGAGTTGCGCATAAATTCCGCAAGACGCTCCGGCTTGACGCGTCCGTTCCCATCCACAGTCAGGCAATGACAGTGGAGACGGGCCACGCAATCTTTCAAGAGCACGTCCCGTTTAACAAGCTGGAGATGAACACCCAACTCTTCTGGATCGCCCGAAACTATATTAACCAAATCTTCTGGAAGTACTTGAGTCAGTGGTCGCCTCCTTTCGTTTTAGGGTGGTTGTGCCGACCCCGCTGCTGCTCGCATAGAGAGTATCATACGTAATTCAAATAGTTAGGTTTTTCTTCGCGCTGCGGTCAAAGAAATTGTGCGATACTCCTTCAACGCCCCAAGGTCCGGAGTGTCACCGCTGCCCGTTGATAATACGTCAGCTGTCTCCTTTTGGCGTGAACGCTACACTTCGCCTTGCGGAAGTTCAGTTCAGCGTTGCAAACGGCTGCATCGCGCCGTCTATGTCGGTAGTTTTCTCGACCCCGGCAGATAGAACTCCGTAATCCCCCGCTTCCCCTCGGCCCGCCCGAGCTGGACGATCACATCGATGGATTTCCGGATGTATTCCCGAACCTCGGCAAAGGTCAGTGGTGTGCCGGCCTGCAGCACCATGATCGCCAGTCGATCGATTGCGAGTTCTGCGGTTTCCGCGTGGATGGTGGAAACCGACCCGCCATGGCCGGTGTTGATGGCCTCGAGGTAGGTCAGGGCCTCGGCACCGCGCAGCTCGCCGACGATGATCCGGTCAGGTCGCATACGGAGGGAGGCTTGAAGGAGAGCGTTGGCGCTGCGTTGCGAACCGGCACCGCGGTCGGCAAGGAGGGCGACGGTGTTGGGCTGGCCGGGGAAGAGCTCAAAAGCGTCTTCGATGGTGATCAGCCGCTCGTGCTCGCTCACATGGGTCAGGAGGTGGCGGGCGAACGTGGTCTTCCCGGTCGAGGTGCCGCCGCTGATCAGGACGTTGAGCCGCGCCTCGACCAGAGTCTGCAGCGCGGCCTCAAGGTTCTCCTCCGCTAGACTGGCGATGTTTTTCATCTTCTCCGCGCGGAGGGCGTCGAGCGAGACGGCCTTGCCGAAGAGATAAGCCGGGGCGTAGTCCCTAATGCTGCCAGAGGCGAAGAGGCGAATGGTGATCGAGGCACCGCGATCGATGGCGGGCGGCACGGCGACCTGGACCCGAAGCGGGCGGCCCGCATATTCCACCTTGCCGGAGACGAGGGGGTTCTTTTCAGAGACGCGGGCCTTGGCATCGCCGACGATGGTCTGGGCCATGTTGAGGGCTGTGGTCCGATCCACGGTCTGACCTTCGTGGCGCATGCTGGCATCCCCCGCGACCTCGAGCCAGACCTTGCCGTCGGGGTTGATCGCGATCTCGACCACGTCGTCACGCCGCAGGAGATCGCGGAACGGGTCGAGATAACGCTCGAGGTATGAGGCTGGCGAGGCCTGATCCATCAATTCGGTGATTCCGGTAATATTGAACCTGGTTTCGCTGCCTCTCGCCTGCGGCTCGAACGCGAAACCTGATGCTTCTTTTTCATTGTGAACCGGAACCCCCGTAGATCACCACATCCCGGTCCACGAGCACGGTGACCGAGGCGCCCTGATCGACATAGATCGTCGGCGCGATCGAGACCTGATCGGCGATGACCGACCCGACAGCGTCCTGCAGGTCGCTGCTGACATCGCCCAGGACAATGCTTGTCGTCTCGTTGTTGGCACTCTCCGCCGCCACGGCAGGCGCCGCCCCGATCACGGAAATCAGCGCCGCCCCGCCGAAGCGCTCGGCAAACTTGGTGTCGACGAGACCAGTGAGGCCCGAGCGGCCAAGCTGGTCGCCGCCCACAGCGGCGATTTCCATCGAGGTGCCGTCCGGGGTCAGGACGCGGGTCCAAAGGATCAGGATGCGCTTCTGGTGCATTTCGATCCCGGAGCGGTATTGGCCAAAAAGGCGGGAGCCCCGGGGGATCAGGATCCGGTCTCCGGAAAACGCCAGCACCGGCTCGGAGACCACCGCGACAACGGAGCCGGGCAGATCGCTGTTAATAGCGGTTTGCAGCGCCGCCTGGATGACGGATCCTTGGGTCAGCGTGCGTTCGGGATGGATGAGGCGGGCGGCCTCCTGCACCTCGAGCGGTCGCGCACTCTGCAAGAACTGCTCGTTGCCCGAGAGGGCCGGTCCACTTGCGCCAGCGGCGGCAGGATCGGCCACCGCCGCGCCACTCGCACCACCACGTGGACCGTCCGCATAGACCACGGCGGGGGATTTGATCTGGGCAGTCAGAAGCTCCTCGGCGATGCGTTCGGCCTCGCGCAGACGCTGCTCCTCTTCCTGACGCCGGCGTTGTTCGAGAAGGCGCTGATCGGCGATCACCCCTTCGCGATCGAGCTCGGCCTCAAGCCCCTCGCGCTGCGCCCGTTCGGCATCGAGCATGGCCTGCAGCCCCTCGATGCGAGTCTCGGTCTGGCGTTGGAGGTTTGCCAGCTCGGTTTCCTTTGCGGCGAGCGTTGCTTCGAGCGCGGCCTTTTGCTCGTCGAAGGCCTCGCGCAGGTCCGCGACAGCGGATTGGATTTCCGAGTTGCGGGCAGCCTGGCTGGCGGCGAGGGCTTCGCGGAGCTTGGCGATTTCGGCCAGCACCTCGGCGCTCGGTTCCGGGGCAGGGGCGGCGGGCACGTCGAGCGCTTCCTCGACGGCGATCAGTGCGTCATTGACCCGTTGCTCGGTCTCGTCGGGCGGAAACTTCAGCCGCCCGCCGGAGCCGGGGCGGCGGTCCTGAAAGGTCTCGACATCGGAGGTCTCAAGCGCACTGTCACCTTCCTGCAGACCGGTGGCCAGAAAATACGCGACCCCGGCCCCGCCAAGGGCGAGGGCGGCCGCGAGCGCGCCGACCCCGAGGCTGTTTCCGCGGGGCTTGGACTTGCCGCGCTGGCTGAACTGGTCGAGACGGTCCTGAAGGTCGGGAGGGGTTTGTTCGGCCATGGTCAGTTGCTCACGTAGATGGCGCTCTCGTCGCGCCAGGCGCAGATCGCCTCATCGCCGATACGCAGCGACCAGTAGGTGTTCACCCCAAGCACCCGGACCGTGTTGCCTTGCTGGGTCCAGTTGACCGTGCGCTCACGGCCCTGGTCATCGGCCTTGAAGAGGGCGGGCTGGCGACCGTTTTCCGGGATGACGAAGTAGGTATAGCGCCCGTCGTCATAGATATGGCTGGGGCGGAAATCACCTTCGCCCGAGACGCGGTAGTTGTAGTTGCGGGGCGCCTCAAAGCCTTTGGGCTGGGTAGCCGCCGTCGCTCGACGTTCCTCATCGGGGTAGCGGAAGCGGACTTCGAAGAACATGCCGGTGCGGTTCGGGATCGAGCCTTCGCGCAGGTGGAAGGAATAGGTGCGTCGGTTGGTGATCACCGTCATGTTGGTGGAGGCATTGGCCACATGCGGTTTGATGGTCAGCACATTGCCAAGCTCTGGGATCGGATCGACCTGGAAGCTTTCGGTGTCGCCGACGATCACGGCCTCGAAGCGCTCGCCCGCCCCGAAATGGATCGTGGTCGAATGCCTCAGATCGGTTTCGATCCGATAGACCTGGTTTTCACTATAGACGGCGGTGCGGATGCGGATGTCGAGCGGGCCGCCTTGCGGCGTGGCCTCGGCGTTTGCGGCAACAGGAAGGGCAAGCGCCAGGAAAAGCGCGGGCAGAGATTTCATCTTGGTCAGTTCTCCAGAGTCTCGGCGTCGACGCGGTAGGAGGTCACCACGAAGCCCAAGGGGTTGGCCCAGACGTCCTGAAGGCGCTGGCGGGTTTCAGGTTGGAAGTCATAACCAACGGTAGCGACATAGGACCGGGTGACGGTGCGGGTGTCGCGGGGACGGCGCAGCGTGCGGGTGAAGCGGACCTGGGCCACGCCGCGCTCGATCTGGTTCACGGACTTGATCACCACCTCGATCTTGGCGTCGCGGCCATAGACGGTGATCGGGTAGTCTTCGTTGGTCGAGGACCAGAGATCGCGCAGCGTGCGGGCGGCATCGCCATCGGAACGGTTGAGCACCGAGTTGATACGCTGCTCGCCATCGGTCAGGTCATAGGTTTCCCGATCATCGACATAGGCCACGAGATTGGCCTGGATGATGGCGTCGCTCTCGGAAAGCGTCAGCGCCTGTACGGCGGCGACCCGGTCCATCTCTCCGGTTTCCTTGTCGACCACGACGACGAAGGTCTCGGTCGATTTGAGTGGAAAGAGGCTCGCGCCCGCGACCATGCCGGCAACACCAACCAGCACGCCTGCCGCCGCAACGAACCAGGCGAAACGCTCACGCCGTCTTGGCCCGTAGATGAAATCCGCCTCGAAAGCGTCGCGGTCAGGCGCGGAGGAACTGGTCACAAGCTTCTTCAAAGTCGTCGTCTTTCACATCAGGGTTTGCGGAAGGCCTTGGCGGCGGAGAGAAGCGCGCCGGGGCTTTGCCGGATCAGCTCGCCGGTCTTCACCACACCCGCATTGGCCATCTGGTTCAGCTCATGCGGGGACTTGCCGGTGACGAGGCGCGAGGTTGCGCCCGCGCCATACTCCCGTGTGTTCACGAACCCCTGGCGCGCAAGGCCCGTGAGACCGACGGCATTGGACGCGATGCCGACGACACCGGTGAGATTGGAGGCGATGTAGGGCACCGAGGCCATGATCCCGGCGCTGAGGATCAGAATGACGAGGAAGGGCAGGATCAGGCTGACGGTTTCGACATCGCCCGGATCGGCGGAGGCGTCCCCGATCGCTTCGGCGATGGCGACGATGATGCCCGCGGCGCCTGCTGCGGCGACCGGCATGAGCGCGTAGCCAATGGTGGCGCGGGTCCAGGCCTCGAAGAGGGACTGGGTCGGTTTGAACAGCGAGGTCACGATCATGAAGGGGGCGATGACGATCATCAGCGCGAAGACGATGCGGGCGAAGGCGATGATCCCTGCGGTGACGGCGGCGAAGACGGCGGAGAGGACGAAGAAGATGGCACCCAGAACCGCGCCGAAGACCCAGCCCGCGCGGTCGCCGATCGTATCGCCATAGGCGGTGATGCGGGCGACCATATTGTCGAGGCTCTCATAGACCCCTGCCTCGTCGCCCGAGCCGGTAAGCGCCAGGATCGAGGCGCCCACGGAGTCGGGCACGCGCGTGACGATGTCATAGATGACGCTGAAATTATCCCAACTCTGCGCGAAGATCCCGACCAGGGCCACTTTCATCCCGAAGGCAAACCCGGTTCCGAAGGGCAGGGGGCGGAGCTGCATGACCGCGTTGATCCCGAGGAGCACGACAAGGAGCGTCGCGCCCGCCGAGATGACATTACCGACCGAGGCCGCCGAGGAGATAAAGCCGTCCTGCGCCACGGTGTTCACCGCGGCGTCGACTTGGCCAAGGATGTCGCGAATGACCCCCATTTACTCCGCACAGGCCTCCACAACTTGCGCCTCGAGCGCGTCCGCCTTGGCGTAGAGCTCGAGCACGTTGAAGGGCAGGCGCGGGTTGTCCGAGGTCTGGAACCGGGGCAGGGCGGCAAGCGCCTGATCCCAGGCGAACTGATCCAGCAGGCAGGTGCAGGTTTCCGAAGCGAGCGCCTCTTCGGCAATCAGGATGCGCAAGATCGCGCGGTAGCCATTGCGCAGATAGGCGGTTTCGGCCAGATCGGTAGGGGGTTTCGGAACACGACATTCATCCGTTTGATCCCGCGCGATGGCCATCGAGTTGAAGGGCGTGTCGCCGGAAGGGTTCGTGCTCGGGGTCTGGGCCGACGCAGCATTGTGCAGGATGCTCAAGACAAGGGCGGCGAGACCGAGCGCCCGGCCTGGAGCCAAGCTGCGGGTCATGGTTTGCCTCATGGATCCACCGCCATCGAGCGGAACTTGCGCTCATCCGCGAGGGTCGCGGCATCGACAACGCCAAGCTGGCCGGCACTCACGCCTTGCGCCGCTTCCAGCCGCCAAATCTGGGTCAGGATGATGCCAAGCTCGGCGGTGACGCGGGTGTTGAGATCGACGGCAGCCTTCAGCCCGTCCTGATCGTCGATGAGCCCGACCATGGTCTCGAGCCGCTCAAGGCTTTGGCCCGCTTCTTCGTGGCTTTCCTGTGCCGCGACGGAGAGCATGGCGCTGGCCCCGGCGGAAGCGGCGATGCGGTTATCGGCGGGCTCATCCGAGCCAGAAAGCGTGCTCAGGCGTTCCGAAGTAAACCCGCTGCCCGAAAGCACCCGTTCGACCGAGGCCGAGAGTTCTGCACCCGGATTGAAGCCGCTGAGAAAATCGCCGCTTGCCAGCGATTGTGCGGTATTGAGGGGCGCCACCAGCTTGCCGCGCAGCGCTCGGAATTCTTCGACCGTGGCGAAGAGTTCTCCGAGCCCGCTGCCTTCAATGAGCGAGGTCAGTTGCGCCTCGAGGTTCGTGAGCTGCGAGAGCTGGGTTTCCAGTTCCAGCCGCATTGTGGCGAGCTGCTGCATCTGGACATTCAGGTCCTCGGCCATGTGTTCGAGCTGCGCCACGAGTTGACCAAGCTGCGAGCCATCAAAGGTTGGGACGCCCTGGGCCGTTGCGGGCGAGGTAAACCCGAGTGTGGCGACCGCGGCCACGGTCAGGAGAAGCTGTCTCATTCGGGAACTCCCATCTGCATGAAGTCGCGCTCCGCCAACCGGTCTGCGACGAGGTGCTGCGCATAGACCGCCTCGCGCTGCTGGTTGGCGGCCATCAGCCGGACGCGAAGGTTGAGGATGCGGCCAATCTCGGCCTTGGCGTAGGTGTTGAGTTCCCAGGCCGCCTTGGCATTGGGTTGCGCATCGATCTGCAGGATGATCGCGCGGAGGCGGTTGATCACTTGCTCGGTCGTTGCCGAACTGTCGGCGGCGTAATAGACGCCCGCCTCGGAGATGCTGGCATATTCGGCGAGCGCAAAATCCGAGGGCGAGAGCGTGCCAAGCGCGTCGGCACCGCCCACCACAGCGAGGTATTCGTTGTAGAATTTCGAGATGTTGCGCACATAGCCTTGGGTCTCGGCAAAGGGCGGCACGCCCCCGTATTCGATGACCCGACCCGGCCCCGCGTTATAGGCCGCGAGCGCATGGGGTATGTTGCCGAAGCGGTTGAGCTGGGTGGTGATATAGCGCGCGCCGCCGCGGAGGTTGTCTTTCACGTCATAGCGGTCGACGCCGAGATCGGAGGCGGTGCCAGGCATGAGCTGGGTCAGGCCATAAGCCCCGACCGGGCTTTCAGCGGCGACGTTGAAGCGACTCTCCTGTTTAATCAGAGCCTGGAAGAGGCAGCGCCACTGGGTGGCCGAGAGACCGGCGCGGGCCACACCGGGCGCGCCTGCGAACTCGCCGGCGACCTCGACGATCATCATCTCGACCGTCTCGCGGCCCTCGCCGAAGAGGCGGCTGTTCATCGGGCTTGGATCGGTATTGGGATAGACCGCCGCCACCCCGAAATCCGCATTGCCCTCGAGCGCACGGATGTCGAAGCCAGGCCCGGTAATGGCAGCGGTCATTTCCTCGAGGACGCGCAGCTGGTCGGCCTGCACATCCGCCAGCGTGGACTCGGTCCGATCCTTGTCCTGCTGGACGCTTAGATCCTCGGCCAATGCCCTCACCCGGGCGATGGCGCGACCGATCGCGGAATTGTCCTGTGTCGGCACGCCCTGGGCATGCGCAGGCAGGGCGCTGAGGCCGAGGCAGAGCCCGGCGGATATGATCGCGGCGCGGCTCATTCCGAACGGGGCAGGGGCTCGAAGGTGCAGTCAGGCTTGGCCGTCTCCTGCACCGGTGCGCCCATGGTCGAGAAGGACAGGGCGGACCGCGTCACTTGCGGCTCGCCATTGCGTCCGAAACAGGGCGAGGTTTTCTCGGTGTATTTCTCGCAAGCGGAAAGAAGGCTCGCGGCGGCGCAAAGCGCGAGGAGGGGTTTCGAACTCATATCACATGTCTCCAGAAATCGGGATTGGCGCGCCAATCGGCAGGCACGCGGGCCTCGCCAGTGGCGCCGCCGCCAAGGATGGGAAGGAGGTCGCCAAGTGCGGAGAGATCGGCATCGACGAAGACGCTGTCGCCCGCCGAGCGGATAAGCGCGATGCGCTGGCCGATGGTCGGCTGCACGAGAAGGGCAGCCTCCTTGGCGTTGACGCGGAGAAAATCGTAATCGGAGACGGTGGCGCGATCGTTCGGGAAGAGGATCTGCGTCGGCACCGTCTCGACGATGGTTTTGCCGACGCGGCTGTCGCGCAACTGGCTCGGATACTGCGTCATCATGATGACGACGCAGTTCATCTTGCGAAGCGTCACCAGCCAGTTTTCCAGCCGCGCCCCGAAATACGGATCGTCCAAGAGCTTCCACGCTTCGTCGAGCACGATGATGGTGGGACGGCGGTCTTCGACCACGCGTTCGATCTGGCGGAAGATGTAGGAGAGTACCGCCATGCGCTCGGTCGTCATGTCGAGGATCTCGGTCATATCAAACCCGACGATGTCGCCCGTGAGCTTGAGGCCCGCGCCGCGCTCGGGCTCGTCGAACACCCAGCCATAGCGCCCGCCGGGGGCCCATTCGGCAACGCGGGATTGCAGCTCGCCATCATCATCGAGTGACTGGAACAGGGTCTCGAAACTGGCGAAACGCTGCAGCGCCGCCCCCGCATCGGCGTTCTGGCCGACCGCGCTTTGGATATGGCGGGATTGCTCGCCCGAGAGCGTGCCATTCCGTGTGAGAAGTGTCGCAAGCCAGTCCGAGAGCCAGGCGCGGCCGCGCTCGTCGGTTTCGGTGGCGAGCGGGTTCAGACCTGTCGGCACGCCAGCCCGGATTTCGTTATAGCGCCCGCCGAGGGCGCGCACGGCCATCTCCAGGCCGCGATCCTTGTCGAAGAAGAAAAGCCGTGCGCCGACCCGCTGCGCCTGCGCTGCGAGAAAGGCAGTGGTGAGCGTCTTGCCGGTCCCGGTGCGCCCCAGAACCAGCGTATGGCCAACGGTCGGTTCCTTGCCTGGGGCTCCCGCCTCGTGGAAATTGAAGCGATAACCAGAGGTGCCGACCGTGGGCAGGACCGAAATGGTCTGACCCCAGGGCGACTGATCAGGACCGCGTCCTTCGACGCTACCATGCAGAGCTGCGAAGTCGGCGAAATTGATGGAGGAAATCGGCGTCTTGCGAGCGCGGTAGCCGAAATTGCCGGGGGATTGTGCGAAGTAGGTGGCTTTCAGCGCCATGTTCTCGCGCACGATGACGGACATGATCTCCTGACCCACGCGTTTGATCTGGGCGGCGGCCCGTTCGAGCGTGTCGCGGTCCGGCGCGTAGACCGCGATGGAGAGGTGATGGTCCCCGAAGGCGATGCGTCCTGCCTCCTGGTCGTCGGCAGCCTGGCCCAATTGTTCGCGCAGGGAGACGGCCGCATCGTCGGAGGCCTGCATCTGGCGGATGATGCGCTGGATGCGTTCGGCCATGATGTTGTTCGGGATCGGGCTGAAGGAGTTCGTGAGCACGATGTCGAGCGGCAGGTCGAGCGCGTCGAGCAGCGTCACATCGGTCAATGCCGGGTAGGTCTTCATCGAAAAGAGCGCGCCGTATTTGACCCGCCCAGTCACGGCGTCGGTCAGGGTGACGACGTCGCCGTCGAAGGTCGCGCGGCAATTGCTCAAAATATGTGAAAGAGGCAGAGCGCTTTGTCCGAAGGCTATGGGGGAGAAGCTGCCCGCGTTCAGCGTGTTTAGATAGCCCAGCCATTCACCACCCGTGCGGGTCAGGCGCACAGGGTTGGCCGAAGACAGAGCCACCTCGAAAAAGCCCATGACCTCGTTCAGCTCCTGCAGGCGCGTCGCGCGGTCCTTGACCCAGGCTTTGCGGGCCAGCGTCCGAAGGAATGGAATGCGCGCGGAGATATCGGGGCGCCGGATCACGCTGAGATAGAGTTGGCGCTTGGCCGGGCGCAGGTCTTTCACATGGGCCTGCCAGCGGGCATCTATCGCGGCGGCGAAGCTGTCGCCCTCGATGGGGCGCATCCCCAGATCCTGTGGCACGGAGATGCGGTGGATGTAAAAGCCGAAGGCATTGCCGGTCTGGGCGACGATGGCGGCAACCGCGCGCTTGAGCGCATCGAGCCGTGCGTCTTCGCTGGTCATCGGGTTCAGACCATCAAGGCGCAGGGTCGCCATCAGATCGCCCTCGCGCAGCACCATCACATCGTCATCGGCAAGCGCGAAATACGGCAGGTGATCAGCGAGATAGCTCTCCCGCGCGAACTCCCCGCCGCCAGCCTGAAGCAGAGCGGTTCCGTGAGTGGAAAGTGTGCCCGCATCAAGCGCCAAAGCTGTCGCCTCCATGCAGGGCGCGGTTCTTCGTCGGGCGCACCGAGCCGTAGGAAACGCGCAGGACCTCGAAGAAATGCGGCTCGCGGTCGGCGACGAACCAGAGGATCGGATAGGCGACGAGGCCGATCAGGAAGAAGACCATGGACTTGGTCCAGATGAACGGCAGAACGACCCCGGTCGCCAGCACCACGAGGTATCCGACAGGGAGGCCCAGATACTTGGGCGGTCGGGCGAGGCCCAGAAAAAGGGGGGATCGTTCTGCCAACTCTATTCTCCAACCTCAGGAGAAGCCGTCGACGATGGTGCCGGCCGAGAAGATCAGCACGATCCCGATGATGACCGAGGCGAACCAGCCCCAGTTCAGCCGCCCCATCATGCACATGAAACCAGTGCCGATGACGGCGAGTGTGGCAACCGCGATCCCAATCGGACCGGTCAGCGCGGCCTCGACGGTTTCCAGCATGGTCTGGATCGGCGACAAGTCCTGCGCGAAGGCAGGGCTTGCGAGAGCCGCCAAGGTTGTGGTGGCAGGCAAGAGGCGGCTGAGGCGATGTCGAAGCATGCGAAGTTCCCTTGTTTTACTGAAGATCGATGAGGACCGGCGCGCGGGCTGGAACCCGGTCTGCGACGCGGATGTCCGGCGCGGAAACAGGTGTACCCGCAAGTCGGGACCGGATCCGGTGGATGCGCGCGATGTAGTCGCGGGTCTCGATGAAAGGCGGGATGCCGGAATACTCGACCACCCGGTGCGGTCCGGCATTGTAGGCCGCGAGCGCCAAGTCGATGTCCTTGAACGTTCCGAGTTGTGCGAGCAGATACCGCGCCGCGCCGTCGAGGTTCTGGGAGGGATCGCGCGGATCGACGCCGAGCGCACGGGCAGTATCCGGCATCAGCTGGCCAAGACCATAGGCATCCTTCGGGCTGACGGCGGTCGGGTTGTAGCTGCTTTCAGCCTCGACCAGGGCGCGGAACAGAATTTGCCAGTCGTCCGCATCAAGGCTGACCTGCCGCAGGGCACGGTTCCCCTGGTGGCGGACGGCAGTCGTGCGGATCAGGGAGAGGGTGTCGTCGCGACTGGAAGGCGGCGTGGCGTCCAACGAGGCCAGAACGACCTCGGCTTCAGCGCTATGTTCCAAACCAGCCCAGGCAGGGCGCTCACCGTGAAAGGTCCAGCCCGAAGTCCGGGCTGTGCCGTCGCGGCCGAAGGCGATAACGTCAGCCGCGCTCCTCGAGGGTGATGCTGTAGTCAGGACCAAAGCGCAGATCGCGCCCGTCACCGAACTCGAGATGATGTTTGAAGAGCCCTGGCCATATGTTGAAATACCGCGGCTCAGGCCCGTGCGGGGTGATCCGGGTCGAGACCAGAATGGCTTCCGGCTCACCCTCGCGCAGGTAGATGCACTGGTAGCGCGGCTTGCCATCGTCCGTGAACCCCACGAGTTCATACCGGCAGCGGAACGCGATGCCCTGTTCGGACAGGTCTTTGACACCATCGATGGTGATCAGGATCTGGTTGCGCGCTATCGGCATGTTCGGACTCTCCCCACGAGAGCCCTTCTACTGCACGACACTAAGGCCATAAAGTCATATGGAGTCAATACGACATATTGCAGAAAATTACATATTGCGCGATAGTCTGCGCAACTTTTGCGGGAGAGCGACATGAAGCGACAGGCGATGGCAGCGGCGATGGGGGTGATGGCGGTGTTCGGAGCCCCGGGGAAGGCGCAGGCCTATGACATCGACTGCGCCATCATGCTCTGCATGGCTGGCGGCTTCCCCCCGAGCGCAGTCTGTGCACGGGCCTATCGCACTATGATCCGCCGCATCACGCCCTGGCCGAGCCTGCCGCCCTTCGGGGTCTGCACCTTCGCACATGTGCCGGTCGAGCTGGGCGGGCCCGGCGGGGAGGGCGAGCTCGACACCACTCTGCCCGAATACGAATGGCTGAACCGCACCCATGTGATCTGGTTCACCGGTCAAGCCTATAGAGAAAGGGGAGGTGAACAGTATTGGGACTGGTCTCTCCGTTCCTGCGACCGAGAGAACCGCACCTGCCGGTACATCCAGCGGGTCTACCGATCCCACACGCCCTGGCCCGAGGCATTCGTATCGGAAGGCGGTCAGGAGATCGCCTATCCGACCGGCGGAGGTTCCTCGTACTTCTATTTGCGCAGTATCATGGTTGAATACGGCGACTACGAGGGCAACATGGGCCACTCGGAGTGGTTCTCCTACTGATCCGAACGGTCTGATGCCTTCAGGGAAACTGGGCGAAGCTCGACCAGACAAGCATCAAAGCGTTCTGGATCGACATGCCAGCGGCGGCTCACCGAGCCATCATTCCAACGGTAATCGGTGAACAGGTGAATCTCCTGCGCACCGTCGTTCAGAAACCCGTTCTGGAAGGGCCAGCCTGTCTTCTTCTTACCCATCGAACTCTCTGCACTCCATTTGACTACCTCTTGAGACGTTCCGCTCCAGGACGCATCAGGGGCTGGCAAAAACTGGCTAGCGTTTTGTGAAGAGCTCTGCTGGATCTACGTTCAGTGCTTTGGCGATACGTTCGAGAAGGTCGAGGGAGGCCGCGAACTTGGCGTTCTCGAGCTTGCCCATATGGCCGCGACTCACATCGGCCCGATGAGCAAGCTCCTCCTGGCTGAGGCTGCGGGCGCGTCTCAATTCCTGGATGTTTAGTGCTACACGGTCCCGCAAGTTCATGCCGTTGAAACGGACACGATGCGCGAAATATCGCCACGCGATATATGTTACATTCGGAAGTGCAGAGAAGAAATCTTGGGATGGCGCGAGATCGCCGGAATGGAATGCCTGCCGAAACGCAGGTCACGTGATGATCCGTCTCGCAAACATTATGGGCCGTTCAATTGTTCTTTCAGGAAAGGGCGGCACCGGAGAGAGGTTCCGGTACCGCCAGGGTATCGCCCACAGGGAGGTGGTAGAGGGCGAATTCTACACGGAAAATTTGGGGTCGACCAATAATCGCGTAATCATGATTATGGTAATTTTTAGGCTGTCACGGCACCTCAGACAGCTTCGAGTGCGATTGCAATTCCCTGTCCCACGCCAATACACATGGTCGACAACGACTTTTCTCCAGGTTTGAGGTCCAGCATCGCTGAGCCGGTGATGCGGGCACCCGACATGCCAAGCGGATGGCCGAGAGCAATAGCGCCGCCGTTTGGGTTCACGCGGGCATCATCATCCGCGATCCCCAGGTGCCGTAGTGTGGCCAGACCCTGCGAAGCAAAGGCTTCGTTAAGTTCGATCACCGAGAAGTCTTCTTGTTTCAGTCCAAGTCGCGCCATCAGCTTTTTCGACGCCGGTGCCGGCCCGAAACCCATGATGCGCGGTGCAACGCCGGCGGTTGCGCCGCCCAAGACCCTTGCGACCGGCGTGAGGCCAAATTTTTTTGCGACGTCGCTGGTGGCAAGGATCAATGCTGCGGCACCATCGTTCACGCCTGAAGAATTCCCTGCGGTTACCGTGCCATCCGCTTTTACGAAAGTTTTCAGTTGGGCGAGCGCTTCCAAAGTCGTACTCGCGCGAGGGTGTTCATCCTGTACGACGATCTTTGGCTCCCCCTTTCGCTGAGGAATCTCTACCGGGACAATTTCACGGGCCAAACGACCGTTCGCCATAGCAACGCTCGCCTTTTGCTGGGAATGTAGGGCGAAAGCATCTTGGTCGGCGCGGTTGATGCCGAAGACTTCAGCCACGTTTTCGGCCGTTTCAGGCATACTGTCGACGCCGTATTGGCTCTTCATCAGTCTATTGACGAAGCGCCAGCCGATGGTGGTGTCTTCCACACTATTCTCGCGCGAGAATACTGTTGTAGCTTTTGGCATCACAAACGGAGCACGCGACATGCTTTCCACACCACCTGCGACAATGAGATCGGCCTCTCCTGATTTGATAGCGCGGGCGGCCGTGATTATCGCATCCATGCCCGACCCGCACAACCGATTCATTGTTGTCCCCGGTACACAATCCGGAAATCCAGCTAGTAGAAGCGACATGCGAGCAACATTACGGTTGTCCTCTCCCGCTTGGTTGGCGCAGCCAAAAATCACTTCGTCAATGGTCGCTAGATCTAGCCCCGGGTTTCGGCTGGCCAAGGCCCTGAGTGGGATTGCGCCAAGATCGTCGGCTCGCACAGAAGAAAGCGCGCCGCCATAGCGACCGATTGGTGTGCGGATGTAATCGCAGATATAGACGTTTGTCATTCTTTGAGTGCCTTTGTCATGTTGGTTTTCATTGAGAACTGACCCGGTATTTTCACCGAGATTTGACCCACCCTTTATTGTTTATCAGCGGTCATGATTTGGTCAATGGCTGCGTCTCCTTTCGTGTTTTCTTTGCAGCTTCTGAGCTGGCCTTAAAGCGGTAGCTGTCGTTGCCGGTTTCGAGGATGTGACACCGGTGGGTGAGGCGATCGAGCAATGCTGTTGTCATCTTGGCATCGCCAAAGACCTGCGCCCATTCGGAGAAGCTGAGATTGGTTGTGATGATGACGCTGGTGCGCTCATAGAGTTTGCTCAGCAGGTGGAACAACAGCGCGCCACCTGATGCGCTGAACGGCAGGTATCCAAGCTCGTCCAGGATCACGAGATCGATCTTGGTCATCATTTCGGCCAGCTTCCCGGCCTTGCCGAGCGCCTTTTCTTGCTCGAGCGCATTGACCAATTCCACGGTTGAGTAGAAGCGCACCTTGCGCTTGTGATGCTCAATGGCCTGTACGCCGATGGCCGTTGCGACATGGCTTTTGCCGGTTCCTGGTCCACCGATCAGCACGACATTCTCAGCGTTGTCCAGGAACGCCCCGCGATGCAGCTGTCGTACAGTGGCCTCGTTGATATCGCTGGACAGGAAGTCGAAGCCAGCGAGGTCTTTGTAGGAGGGGAACCGCGCGACCTTTGTCTGGTAGGCGATAGAACGGACTTCCCGTTCAGCGATCTCAGCTTTGAGCAATTGAGATAGCATGGGTATTGCAGCTTCGAACGCAGGCGCGCCTTGGGCGACCAGGTCTTCCACTGCATTTGCCATGCCATAGAGCTTGAGGCTGCGCAGCATGATCACAATCGAAGCTCCTGCAGGGTCATGACGCATGGCGCTTCTCCCCATCCTGCCTCAGATCATCGTAGCGATCCACGTTTGCTTCTGGTGCCGTCTCAAGCGACAGCGCATCGGGTGGATCGATCTCGGGCAGATTACCCTGCTTTCCATCAACTAACCGGTGCAGCAGATTCAGGATGTGCGTCTTGGTGGGTACGCCTGCTTCTAGGGCCAGTTCCACAGCAGCCAGAACTGCATCCTCGTCGTGGTGCAGAACCAATGACAGGATATCGACCATCTCGCGATCTCCGCCTTCTTTGCGAAGCATGTGGCTTTGCAGTTGGCGGAAGGCATCTGGCATCTCAGCAAAGGGCGCGCCGTTGCGCAACGCTCCAGGTTTGCGTTGGATTACAGCGAGGTAATGACGCCAGTCATAGATAACGCGACCGGGCTTACGGTGTGATCGATCTATGATGCGCTCGTGGGAACAGACCGTTTGACCTTCTGCCACTATGACCAGCCGCTCTGGGTAAACATGCAAGCTAACACGCTGATTGGCAAAACTGGCCGGTACGCTGTAACGATTGCGCTCGAAGGTGATCAGGCATGTTGGCGATACGCGCTTGCTGTGCTCGACAAATCCATCAAATGCTGGCGGCAATGCCATCAACAGGGACTTCTCCGCTTCCCAAGCATCGGTAATAGTGCCGGGTAGATCCCGGTGCGGGGTCTCAGCCCACAGGGCGATACAACGATCCTCCAGCCAATGGTTCAACTCATCCATATCCTTGAACACCGGCATAACTTGCCACATGCGATTGCGCGCATCTTGAACATTCTTCTCAACCTGGCCTTTCTCCCAACCGGCGGCCGGATTGCAAAACTCCGGCTCAAAGACGTAATGGCTGGCCATCGCGTTGAAACGGGCGTTGATATCGCGTTGCTTGCCTTTGCCGACCCGATCTACCGCCGTCTTCATATTGTCATAGATTCCGCGTCCCGGTACGCCGCCGAAGACGCGAAATGCGTGCCAGTGAGCGTCAAACAACATCTCGTGCGTTTGCAGGGGATAGGCACGCACCAAGAATGCGCGGCTGTGCGACAGCTTGATATGGGCCACTTGCAGCTTGACCCGCTCGCCACCAACATTGGCCCAGTCTTCGCTCCAATCAAACTGGAAGGCTTCGCCAGGCTGGAACACCAAGGGCACATAAGTGCCGCGCCCCGCCGTCTGTTCCACACGATGTCGATCCGCGCGCCAACTCCGCGCAAAAGCGGCGACCCGCGCATAAGAGCCATCGTAACCCAGCTTCACCAGATCAGCGTGCATCTGCTTCAAAGTCCGTCGTTCCTTGCGAGACTTACGCGTCTGAGCCAAAAGCCAGGCCGACAAACGATCCGCATAAGGATCAAGCTTGCTCGGACGCGCAGGCGTTTTGAACTTCGGCTCACTGGCACCCTCGCGCAGGTACTTCCTGATGGTATTACGAGACAGCCCAGTGCGCCGTGAAATCTCGCGAATTGGCATTTTGTCACGTAATGCCCAACGTCGTATGACACTCAAAAATCCCATGTCGATCACTCCATATCTCCCTGATCAGAATCGTCAGGGCAATGTGTTCACATGGGTCAATTCTCAGTGAAAATTTATGGGGCTACCGGGTCAGTTCTCAATGAAAACCAACATGCTGTCAGCACGCGTATCAAAGTCGCGGGCGAAGGCGAGTGGCACGCCCGCAAGCATGGTGGACCCAAACGGCGCGTCTGGACCGAGATCCATCTCGGGGTTGACGAGGAAACACTGGAGGTTCGCGCAGTGACGAGGTCACAGGGAGCCACATCGGCGATGCATGGGTTTTACCCGACCTCCTCAACCAGATCCCGGCGGACCAGTAGATCGGCAGTGTCATGGCTGACGGTGCCTACGACACACGGAAATGCCACGACGCAATTGCTGACCGTGGTGCCCACGCCGTTATCCCGCCACGCAAGAACGCAAAGCCATGGAAGACCATCACCGCCGGAGCCGTGGCGCGAAACGAGGCCCTGCGCGCGGCGAAGTGCCTGGCTCGCGCGCTCTGGCGACGATGGAGCGGATACCACCGCCGAAGCAGTGTCGAGACGAAAATGAACTGTGTCATGTCGCTGGGGCATCGCCTTATAGCGCGGGACTTTGACCGTCAGGTCGCGGCACTCCCAGTCCGCATCGCCGTCCTGAACGGATACACTGCACTCGGCATACCCGTTACGGAAGCTGTGGGATAAGTTTATCCGGGGAAAGGGCAACCACGGCCATCACCCCATTTGCAAAACAGACTCCCTCTACCACAGAAAGACAACTTATCTGCCGGTGATCGTGGGAAACATGCTGACATGTTCCTCCCCGGTCGCGAAAACTCTTTCTAAATAACGAGGCACCCTCCAGCCGCAAGGATCCTCTTTGACATGCGCGCTGAAGAGCGCGGTCAACCGATCCTTGCCGATATTTTTGGCGTGGTGCATCAGGCCTCCCCGCCAGCGGGGAAATCCGTAGCCGTGAATCATTACTAGGTCGATGTCTTGCGGTTTTTCTGCTACGCCTTCGTCAAGGATATCGCAGGCTTCCGCCACCATTGTGAGCAAGAGCCTTTCTACGATTTCGTCAGCTGAGAACTCGCGGCGAGTGAAGTTCATTTCTTCTGAGACACGGAGTATTTCGCTAGCGACCAGCTCCGAATGTGAGGGTTTGCCGTCTGGCCCATAGTCGTACCATCCGGCGCCCGATTTGCGTCCTAGGCGTTTGTGCTTTTCGACCAGCCGCTCGACCAAGGGCACGTGACCACAGCAGTTCCCTTCGGCAACTGCCTTGCGACGGATATTCGCGTAGGCGATGTCCAGCCCCGACATGTCCTGTGCAGCATATGGACCCATCGCCATACCGAATCCGCGCATAGCCGCGTCGATCTCGTCGACATTAGCCCCCTCCACCAGAAGGCGATTAGCGGCGCGACGGTAGCTCGACAAAATTCGGTTTCCGATGAAGCCATCGCAAACACCAGACAGTACCGGGATTTTACCAAGCCTGTGCGCCAGCACAAGTGCTGCACCTAATGTTCCGTCTGACGTTCGGTCGCTCCTGACGACTTCCAGAAGTTTCATAATATGCGCAGGACTGAAGAAATGCATCCCTACAAAGCGTGCCGGGTGTTTCAACCCATCAGAGAGCCGATTTACATCGAGATAGGATGTGTTTGTGGCAATGATGGTCTCGGGTGGCAGTGCGCCTTCGAGTTCGGTCAGGATCGCGGTCTTAACCGCAAAATCCTCGAAGGCCGCCTCGATTGCTAGATCGGTTGGTGGCAGAGCGTCATAGCCTGAGACCGTAACCAGCCGGTCTTCAACCGTCTTTGCCGCATCGACGGACAGAATACCGCGACTGATACCCTGATCAATCAGCTTTTGCAGGTTTTTACTGGCCCACTCGGCGGACGAGGCACTACGTTCGACGACAGTCACCGAGATCCCTGCGGTCGCCAGCGTGTACGCAATAGCTGCGCCCATATTGCCACCACCGACCACGATGGCGGTTTCAGCATCTCGGGAAGGTCGGGGGTAGGCGCGCCCCTTGTTGGTTGCGGTACGCTCGGTGAAGAAAACGTGCCTAAGGGCCCGCGCCTGATCCGAGGTACGAAGGTCCAAAAACGCAGAGCGCTCGCTGGCTAGTGCGTCGTGCAGCGGCGTCGTCGCACTGGTCGCGACTAGGTTCACCGCAACCTGCGGGGCATTCTGGCCAGGCATACGCCGCGCTACATGCGCTCGGGCGACTTCCGCTGCGACGTGGTTTGGCTTTGGTGAAGGAAGATTGTCGGGTGCCTGTGCCGCCTCAAGTACATCGTCATCGAGAGCTATGGCCGCGCCAAGCGGGTCATCGGCTAGCAGCTGGATCAGTCCCATTTTCAGTGCCTGCTCGGCGGAAACAGCCTTCCCGGTGACAATCATGTCAAGCGCAGCTTCAATACCGATAAGTCGCGGCAGTCTTTGGGTTCCCCCTGCGCCAGGCACGATCCCCAAGTTTACCTCTGGCAAGCCCAGTTTGGCAGAAGTTGAGGCGATGCGATAGCAGCAAGCCAGAGCAATCTCTAGTCCCCCACCAAGCGCAGCCCCGTTGATTGCTGCGATAGTAGGAATCGGGAGGTGTGCAAGTTGCATCAGCACATCATTTAGTTGTGGATCAACAGGCAACTTACCGAATTCCTTCGCATCCGCGCCCGCGACGAAGGTCGTTCCTGTGCCGGTGATAATCAGCCTGGTAGCCCCAGTTTCGAGGACTTTGAAGATACAGTGTTGTATTCCAGCCCGAACCTCCGCGTTGATTAGGTTAAGCGGCGAATTGTCTATGGTCAGAATTGCTGCGTCATTTGAGAAGCTTAATTCAACAGGCATGGGCATCCTCACAGCACTGGCGCGCGATTGCGCGAGATAAATTTGGTAATGAGATAGCCTTCGAAGGTTTCCGTCCCGCCTTCAGTCCCATAGCCGCTGTCTCTCACGCCTCCAAACGGAGTCTCGGGCAGAGCGAGGCCGAACTGGTTGATGCTTACCATACCTGCCTGCAAACCCGCAGCTGCTTTATCTGCACGCTCTAACGAATTGGTAAAGACATAGGACGCCAGCCCGAAGGGTAGCCCGTTGGCCCGCGACAGTCCGTCCTCTATGTCACGAAAAGACGAGACGACAGCAATCGGGCCGAAGGGTTCTTCGCGCATCAAGTCAATGTCGTCGTTGGGCGTATCGACGATTGTCGGGGCATAGAAGTTACCATGATTTCCAAGCCTTTTGCCTCCCGTCAACACCCGTGCGCCGTTTTCGCGGGCATCCTCGACGAGCTTTTCCATCGCATTCACGCGTCCGCGATGACACAATGGTCCCATCTGCGTGCCTTCGGCTAAACCAGCGCCCACCTTTACGCTCTCAAATGCTGAAACTAGTTCGGACAGAAATCGATCGTAGATGCCTTGTTGTACGTAAAACCGGGTTGGGGCGATGCACACCTGGCCTGCATTGCGCAGCTTGTTGACCGCCAAGGCGCGCGCCGCGGCCGTGGCATCGGTGTCGTCGAACACCAATACGGGCGCGTGACCGCCGAGCTCCATCGTCGCCCGCTTCATATGGCGGCCAGCCAATTCTGCCAGATGCTTGCCCACCTCGACCGAACCGGTGAAGGTGATTTTGCGCACCTCGGGGCGCGCAATTAGAGTTTCCGAAATGAAGGCCGCATTACCCCAGACAAGGTTCAGACAGCCTTCGGGCAATCCTGCATCCAGCAGATAGCGAGCAATTGCCATGCAACCCGCCGGAGCCTCTGCCGGGGCTTTTAAGATCATCGTGCAACCTGACGCAAGCGCCGCCGCGACCTTGCGTACCGCTTGGCTCAGCGGAAAATTCCAAGGCGTGATGGCAAGGCAGACGCCTATCGGTTCGCGCACGACAAGCTGCTGTACCCGCGGGCTGCGTGATGGAATGATGCGCCCATAAATGCGCCGACATTCCTCGGCGTGCCAGTCAACGTGGTCAGCCGAGGCGCGGACCTCAGCCAAAGCCTCAGCCAGCGGCTTGCCTTCATCGAGAGTGATCCAGCCAGCGATCAGTCTGTCATTTTGGCGCAGCAGGTCGGCAAACCGCCGCAAAATCGCACTTCGTTCCATGGGAGAGCTGTTTTTCCATCGGCGAAAAGCTGATTCGGCCGAGTGAACCGCATGGTCTAGATCTGCGGCGCTAGCCTGCGGAATCTGTCCGATAGTTTGCCCGTTTGCAGGGTTTATGACTGCACGATCCTCTGGCGTGGGAGAAGCGATCCAGTCTCGTCCGATGAGGTGCTGGATGGTCGGATAATTCATTTCTTTCATGGCATTATGCCCTCGCTTAGTTGTGTCATCCGCAGGATCCGGCACGAATGGGACTAGGTGGACGACCTTAATTTTCCGCATAGCGGGAAAGTTTACCGCAGTATTGACTCGGACGTTATCGATCGTTTAGGTGTGTTTCAAGACGCATAATTCTTTCCGAGGAGGGATATCGTGAGACCAAGGAAAGACCGCACCAAGGATGCCGAGAAACAGGATCGCGATTTTGTCACGGCGTTGGCGCGCGGCTTGGAGCTGTTGCGGGCCTTTCGGCGGGAAGGGGAGGCTCTGGGGAACGGTGAGTTGGCCGAGCGCACTGGCCTGAGCAGATCGACGGTCTCCCGGCTGGCCTATACACTGAACAAGCTGGAATACCTCAGCTACGACCCGGATACAGCACGTTATCGACTGGCCCCTCCAGTGCTTTCGTTGGGTTTCTCCTGCCTTGCAGGGATTCCGCTGCGGCAACTGGCGAAGCCCTTTATGCAGGAGCTGGCTGATTACACAGGCATGCCGGTGGCCATGGCCAGTCGTGACCGGCTATCGATGGTCTATCTGGAGCGGTGCAAGGGCACTAATGCCGTCACGCTGGCGATCGAGGTTGGTGCCCATATTAAACTGGCCACGACCGCGGTTGGTCGCGCCTGCATAGCGGCGCACGACCCGGATGAGCGGGCCAGAATTCTGGCCCTTGTGGAGGAACATGAAGGCGACAACTGGCCGAATGTGCAGCCCGGAATCGAAGCAGCTATCGCAGACTACCAACAGCACGGTTACTGCACGTCCTTCACGGAGTGGAAACGTGATGTGAACGCTGTAGCGGTGCCCTTCGTGCCGAAGGACGGCTCACCCATTATTGCCTTCAACTGCGGTGGCCCTTCGCAAACCCTTACGCGCGACTGGATCGAAAGCGACGTCGCGCACCGCCTTGTCGATCTTGTCCGCCGCGTTGCGGCGGTCGCACCCTGAACAATAGAGAGCATCATGGCCCTTGATAAAGATACCCTTTCCCAGTTTCTCGACGCGCTCGACCGCTTCGTGAAAGAGCGACTAATCCCTTACGAGGATCGCGTCGCCGACGAGGATGTGATTCCGCCGATGCTGGTCGATGAAATCCGCATGATGGGCCTTTTCGGCATGTCGATCCCGGAAGATTTCGGCGGGCTCGGCTTGTCGATGATAGAGGAAGTGCAAGCCGCTTTCGTTCTTGGCCAGGCTTCGCCTGCGTTCCGGTCGCTAGTTGGCACCAACAACGGGATCGGCTCTCAGGGAATCATCATCGATGGAACCGACGAGCAGAAGGCGCAGTATCTACCAGCTCTCGCGTCCGGAGATATGATCGCATCCTTCGCCCTAACCGAGCCAGATGCTGGGTCGGATGCTGGCAGTCTGCGCACTACGGCGCGGCGTGACGGTAACGATTTCCTTCTGAACGGCACGAAACGCTACATTACCAATGCACCGCGTGCCGATCTATTCACGGTTTTTGCCCGGACCAATCCAGAGGCGGAAGGTTCTGCCGGCGTAAGCGCCTTTCTCGTCGAGGCAGGGACGCCAGGCATAACGCTTGGCCAGCCTGACAGGAAGATGGGGCAGAAGGGCTCGCACACATGCGACGTCATCCTTGACAATGTCCGCGTGCCTGCCGCGAACATTATCGGCGGGCCGGACCGTCTGAACAAGGGCTTTAAGACAGCAATGAAAGTCCTTGACCGGGGCCGACTGCATATTTCTGCCGTCTGTGTGGGCGCCGCCGAACGGCTGATCCGTGACAGCCTATCCTATGCGATGGAACGCAAACAATTCGGTGAACCCATCGCTGAAAAGCAACTGATCCAAGCCATGCTGGCTGACAGTCGCGCCGAGGCCTTCGCAGCGCGTTGCATGATCGAAGAAACAGCACGCCGCAAGGACGCTGGTCAGAACGTGTCGACTGATGCTGCCTGCTGCAAGATGTTTGCCAGTGAGATGGTAGGTCGAGTGGCCGATCGCGCAGTGCAAATCCACGGCGGTGCAGGATACATGGCCGAATATGCGGTCGAGCGCTTCTATCGCGATGTGCGTCTCTTCCGCATCTACGAGGGGACAACCCAGATTCAGCAAATACTGATCGCGCGGAATATGATCCGCACTGCAGCAGCTTAACAGGAGCGAAGACAAACTATGGACTTCAATTTCCTTTCCACCCCGAGGATCGTCTGCGAGAGCGGTGGGCTTGGCCGGATCGGCAGCCTGATGCAAGATTTGTCTTGCACCCGTGCGCTGGTCGTGACGGACCCGGGCATATTGGCCTGTGGTTTTGCGGACGAGGCAGCCGCCTCACTTAGGGCTGCTGGCATCGAGGTTGAGATTTTTCATAAAGTCGAAGCGGACCCCCCGATCGCTGTCGTCGAGGCCGCGGTAGAGGTCGCGCGGGCCTTTGGTGCTGACGGAATCATCGGACTTGGCGGCGGCAGTTCACTGGACACTGCCAAGGTCATCGCAGCGGCGGTAGCCAACGATCAACCGATTACGGACATGATCGGGATTAATCAGGTCACCGATAAACGCTTGCCACTGATCCAGGTGCCAACCACGGCAGGGACCGGATCAGAGGTAACATGGGTGTCCGTGCTGACTTCGGAAAGCCACGAAAAAAAAGCGGTATATGCACCGCAGCTTCTGCCTGACGTTGCCTTGCTAGATGCAAAGCTAACATTGGGAATGCCTCGTCACATCACAGCGGCCACGGCGTTAGACGCAATGGTTCACGCCATTGAGGCAGTAACCAGTCGCACCAGAAAGAATCCCATTTCCGATGGAATGGCGGACAAAGCGCTGGTGCTTCTCGGTCAGAACTTACCAATCGTCATGGAAACGCCTTCGGACCTGTCAGCGCGAGAGGCCATGCTGTTGGGGGCGACACTGGCTGGGATGGCCTTCATTAATGCCAGCGTGGGGGCGATTCATGCCTTGTCATACCCACTTGGAACAGGTTTCAAGGTTCCTCACGGGCACGCAAACGCTCTGGTCGCAGGACCAGTGATGAGGTTCAACATGCCCGTTGCAGAAGCTGAATATGCTCGTCTATCGCGGTTACTACTGCCCTCGCGGCCTTTCAACTCTGATGCGGCTGCGGCCCATGGCCTGATCGACGAGATGGAACGGATGCTAGTCGAAAGCGGACTTGAGTCTCGACTTTCTGGTGTCGGAGTGACCGAGGCAGCCATTCCCGGAATGGCTAATGAGGTCGTGACCGGTATCACGCGATTGCTGGAGACCAACCCGCGCGACATGACAGCCGAAGATGTGTCGCGCCTCTATCAGGAGGCGCTTTGATGGCTGGCTCATTGGACGGGATCAAGGTGGTCGACCTCAGCCGCGTGCTGGGCGGGCCTTACTGCACCCAAATGCTTGCGGATCATGGCGCTGAGGTCATCAAGGTGGAGCCGCCTCTGGGCGACGAGACCCGCAGTTGGGGCCCGCCTTTCAATGATGAACTCAGCGCTTATTTCTCTGGCGCCAACCGCAACAAGCGGTCCATCGCTATCGATCTGCAGCAACCGGAAGGGCGCGACCTGATTTTGCGGTTTCTTCAGGATGCGGATGTTTTAGTTCACAATTTTAAGTCTGGTACTCTTGAAAAATGGGGGCTTGGTTATGCTGATGTTCTCAGGGCACGTTTTCCTAGACTGGTACTCTGCCATGTGACTGGATTTGGTTCCGATGGCCCACTTGGCGGTTTTCCCGGCTATGACGCCGTGGTACAAGCTATGACGGGCCTCATGAGCATCAACGGCAATCCCTCCGAAGGCCCGACACGCATGGGTACGCCCATCGTGGACATCGGCACCGGTCTGATCGCCTGTAACGCTATTCTCGCCGCACTTTTGGAACGGGGCCGGTCCGGATTGGGCCAAGCCATCGAAGTGCCGCTATATGATTGCGCGATCAGCATGATGCATCCCCAAGCGGCTAATTCCCTCATGTCCGGACAGATACCAATGGCGACCGGCAATGGGCATCCAAATATCGTACCATACGACATGTTCGAAACAAGTAATGGCAAACTCTATCTGGCTATCGGTAACAATGGTCAGTTCGCAAAACTCTGTGACGTGCTTGGCCTACCTGAGGTGCCCTGCGATCCACGATTTGCCGACAATGCCGCGCGTCTTGCGCATCGGTCAGAGATGACAGAGGTCTTGTCAGAGTGCCTGGTGCAACATGACGCCTTCAAACTTGAGCCGGTGCTTTTGAAAGCTGGGATTCCCGCCGGAGTCGTTCGGAATGTGAATGAAGCGTTGGAGCATCCACACACCCGACATCGCGGCATGGTGGTATCAGTTGGCACCTACCGCGGCACCGGCGTGCCAGCACGCTTGTCGCGTACCCCCGGAGCGGTTCGCGCGGCACCGCCTCGCTTCGGGCAGCATAGTAGGGAGTTGCTTAGCGAGGCTGGACTGACAGAAGCTGAAATCGATAGATTGACTCAAGCGAATATCGTTCGAGAAGAACCGCGGATGCGCGAGACGACCTAAGCCGAAATTTCAGCTCAAGCGGACGATCGTGAAAAAGTTCAGGGAGGCCAAGATGGAAAGACTGCTCATATCACCGGACCGGATACCCGAATGGATTCCCGGCACGACTACGTTGGACAGTTCCGGGTGCAACTGGAACGGCATTACCCTGAAGGGCTATCGTTATGAGCGACAAGACGCGGCAATTCCCCCCATGCGCGACTATATGATTGTTGCATATGATGGCGCGCCAACCACTATGCGCCGCACGAGTGGCGGCCCATGGCAAAGCGCGCGCGTAGAGAAAGGTAGGATTTCCTTGCTCACGCGTGCAGAGGAATCCACTTGGAGTTGGTCCGAGCCTATCACGGTTAGACACGTCTATCTCAGTCACAGTGAACTCGAAAACACGGCCCTTTCGGTCTTTGATCGTGACCCGAAGTCCATTGAGATCAATGATTGTCTGTCTGCGAAGGACCCCTGTATCCTGAACTGCATCCAATTGCTAGAGAATGAGCTAAAGAACGGTGGAATCGGCCAGAGATTGATCATCGACGCCCTGCGCATCCAGATCGCCGTTCACCTTCTGCGTCAGTACGCCAAGGTCTCTTTGACCAGCGACGCAAACTCGAACTTCAGCCCTGCTCAAAGGCAGAGAATCATCGATCTCGTTGAAAGCTGCTTAGGTGAAAACCTCAGTCTGGAAGACATGGCCGCATCTATCGGTTTCAGCCAGTTTCACTTTTCGCGTCAGTTCAAGGCGGAGTTTGGGTTGGCACCGTATGCATATGTTTTGCGCAAGCGAATATCGAAGGCCCAGGAGATGCTGAGAAAGGGTAATGCCCCCCTGAAAGTGGTCGCGCTTGACTGCGGTTTTGCAGATCAGAGTCATTTTAGTCGAACTTTTCGAAAAATGACAGGCGCGACCCCCGCCGAATTCCGGCGCATGGCATAATTACCGGAAAACTATTCCTTCCTATCGCTGTCACGCACCAGAGACAAAGAAATGTTGAGCCCGTAACGCTGCAATGAATGTACCAGAAACAGAATTTAAACCACGATTTGCCTTCGAACGCAGGATTTTCTTTGGCGACTGTGACCAGCTGGGAATCGCCTTTACTGGCCGGATCACGAATTTCGCGCTGGAAGCGATCGAGACTTTCTGGGACGATTTGCTTTCAGGCCGGGGCTGGCTTTTTCTACTCACGGAAAGAAACACGGCCATGCCTTTTGTCTCTATGGACCTACAATTCCATGCGCCGGTGAAAGCAGGCGCGAACCTAGCATGCGAGGTCTATGTGGTCCATGTCGGGGAAAGTTCAGTTGGTCTAAAAGTTGTCGGCCGTCAGCATGACTTGATTTGCTTCGAATGCGAAACGAAGTCAGTTTTCCGAGATGCTTCAACATTTGGAAAAGTCAAAATTGAAAGCTCAATTCGGCAGATTTTGCTCGCGGAAGTGGGTTCGGAAAATCAAACAGTGAGCTAGCAACCTTTGAGGTTGCCGCCTGTAATCAAAGAGGTTTTTCGCCCCGTTTGCGTGTGACCGAGTGCAAATTTCTATCTGGCCTTCAAGAATGGCATTTTGAAAAGCCGCGGCCAGAGACGAAGGTCAGCGGATGAGGTCTGAAGTGGTCCCAGGAAACCGGACAGTCAGCTAAGGTGTTTCCCGAACCTTTGAAGGGATACGAACATGGCAAAGCGCCGGAACTTTACAGATCAGTTTAAGGCCAAGGTGGCGTTGGAAGCGCTGCGTGGCGACAAGACCGTGCAGGAGATCGCGGCGAAGCATCAGTTGCACCCAAATCAGGTCAGCACATGGAAGCGGCAGGCCATCGAGGGCATGGCCGATGTGTTCTCGGGTGGCAAGCAGAGCGGCCCGACCGAGGCGGAAGTAAAGGAACTTCACGCCAAGATCGGGAGGCTGGCGGTCGAGAACGATTTTTTGTCGGAAGGGCTGAAGCGATGAGCCCTGGAAAGAAACGCGCGATGATCAACCGGGATCACCCCAAGCTGAGCATCAGCCAGCAGTGCAAGCTGGTGAGCCTGAGCCGGTCGGCGTTCTACTACACGCCCGCCGGGATCGACGCCGACACGCTGTCGATGATGAAAGAGATCGACCGGGTGTTCACCAAATACCCATTCTTCGGGTCGCGCCAGATCGCGGCCTATCTGCGCCGGGAAGGCATTGTTGTTGGCCGCCATCGCGTCAGGCGATTGATGGCGAAGATGGGTCTTGAAGCGGTCTACAAGCGCCCACGAACCAGCCAGCCGCATCCTCAGCACCCGGTCTTCCCGTATCTGCTGAGGAAGATGGTGATTGACCGACCGAACCAGGTCTGGTGCGCCGATATCACCTTTGTGCCAGTCAGAAATGGCTTCCTCTATCTGGTGGCAATCATGGACTGGGCGACGCGCAAGGTGCTGAGCTGGCGGTTGTCGAACACGATGCACGCCGACTTCTGCGTCGAAGCACTGAGCGAGGCCATCGCCAGGTACGGCCCGCCTGAGATCATGAACACAGATCAGGGATCGCAGTTCACCGGATCGGCCTGGATCACGACGCTGACCGAGGCGGGCGTGCGCATCTCGATGGACGGGCGCGGGCGTTACCTCGACAACATCTTCATCGAACGCCTCTGGCGATCCCTGAAGCAGGAGGCCATCTATCTCGAAGAAATCAATGAAGGCTTCCGGGCCCGTCGTGTCATCAAGGGCTGGATGGCATTCTATAACACCAGCCGACCCCATTCCGCGCTTGATCGGCAGACGCCGGACGACGCATATTGGGCAGGCTTGGAAGAGCGACACGCAGCATGAAACCTAAACCCGATACACCTTAGAAACGCTGCAAACCTGTCCGAAAAGATGGGACCACTTCACACGTCAACGCACAGTGAAAGCCAGAGAAAGGGAAGCCCGGGTGCCGGGCTTGAAAGGATAGAGAGAGGCTCATCCGGGTCCGGCGAGACAAGGACCCTGACCATGGCCAAGACCACGACCCGCCCGAATCCCACCACCTCAAAAAAGACCGAAGCCGTTGGATCGGCCGCGCCTGACGGCGGTGCCGACATCCGGATGATCCCGCTCGACAAGCTGGAGCCGAGCCCACTCAACGTCCGCAAGGTGGCCGCAAGCGCCAGCGACGATGCCGAGATTCTTGCGAGCATCCGCGAGACGGGAATCAAGCAGAACCTGGTGGTTCACGCACTTTCCGAGACACGTTTTGCCGTCGACGCAGGCGGTCGTCGCCTCAAGGCGCTGAAACAACTCGCCGAGGACGGTGTGATCCCCGCTGATCATCCAGTGCCCTGCCTTGTCGAGGACGAGCGCAACGCCATCCTTACCTCGGCCACAGAAAACCTCCAGCGCGCGGCGATGCATCCGGCAGACCAGTTCGAGGCCTTCGACAAGATGATCGGCGAGGGTCGCAGCGAAGACGAGATTGCGCTCAAATTCGGCGTCTCCGTCGACCTGGTGCGCCGTCGCCTCAAACTCGCCCGTGTCGCACCCGAAATCATCGAGCAGTTTCGTGCCGGTGATCTGACCCTCGAATGCGTGATGGCTTTCACGCTGACCGACGACCATGACCGCCAGCTCGCGGTCTGGAACGCCGTGAAGGGCGGCTATCACATCCATCCGCAGAGCATCAAACGTCAGCTGACCGGGGCCGCACATTCGGCGAACTCGGCAATTGGTCGATTTGTCGGCATCGAGGCGTATGAGGCGGCGGGCGGGGTTCTGCTGCGGGATCTCTTCGACGACCGGGCAACCGCTCATATGGAAAACCCCGACCTCTTGGAGCGTCTCGCCATTGAGAAACTGCAGGCTGCGGCCAAACCCTTCGAAGGGATATGGAAATGGGTCGAAGTGCATCTTTCGGTGGATTATGGCGCGTTTCGCAGTTTCGGGCGGGTCTATCCGCAGGACATCGAACCGGATGCGGACATGCTGGCCGAGGAGGAACGTCTCATCGCGCGTGAGGAAGAATTGGCGGCGCAGAACGACGGGGAGGACTGGACCGACGCGGAGACCGAAGAATACTACGCCATCGAGCCGCGTTTGCGCGAAATTGAAGCCATGCAGCGCGAACGGCAACCCTATGCCGAGGCAGATCGCGCTATCGCCGGTGTAGTCCTGACCATCGGCCATGACGGGGTGTTGCGCGTCGAGAAAGGCCTGGTGCGGCCCGAGGACATTCCTGTTGCGCCCGAACCGGACGATACCACCGCAGATCCGGATGGCGCTCCCTCCCCTGCCCGCCCACAGGTGACGCCGCCGACCTCCTCCACGCCGGTGCCGAGCTCCGACCCGGCCGCGACGTTGCGCAAGGCGGACGGGATTTCGGCGAGCCTGGCCGACGATCTGCGCGCCACGCGTCAGCACATCCTGCGGGCGCATCTGGCGGCGGATTTCGAGGTGGCTTTCGATGCGATGCTCTACGCGCTCTGCGAGCAGGCTTTGGGGCGGTCCTACAACAACGAGGCGCTCGATATCTCCATCCGGCCCTTCCAGGCGCAAAACCGCGAGGTGCTGCATGCGGACACCGTCGCTCAGAAGATGCTTGAGGCGTTGGAGCAGGACCTCGCCACCGACTGGATGAAGCTGGAGAAACCCGATGACTTCCGGGCGATGTCGGCCCTGCCCATTGCGGACAAGCAGGCGCTTTTCGCCTGGGCGACGGGTCTCGCGGTCAAGCCGCAGCTCTCCTCTGACAATCGCCCCTCCCACATCATTGAGGAGATTGGTGCGCGGCTCGACGTCGATGTGGCGGCCTGCTGGCGCCCGAGTGCCCAGAACTACTGGGGTCGCGTCAACAAGGGGCATGCGGTGGCCACGGCGCGCAAGCTCATCGGCGATGATTACGCCGAGGATCGCAATCGCGAACGCAAGGGCGATCTCGCAGCCGCGATGGAGCGCGCTTTCGCGGAAACGGCCGGCGAGACGGAAGGTTTCGACGCGGCGACGGCAGGGGCGTCATAGGCTTCGAGCCAACCGGATTTTGCAATGGCAAAACCGATTGTTATGTCATCGGCCATGGCGGGCGCGCCAAGCGCTAACGTGAGGGCTGTTGCAGTGAAGAAGTGTTTCATTAGTCGTCTCCCTTTAGGTTTCGATGTGTTTGATTTTCCGGTTAGCGGCCACCGATCCGCAGCCGGAGTTCACGCCCGCCAGTCAGACCGGCAGGGCGTAGAATGAGAACCAGGATCATGATGATCCCGATGATGATTTCCTGAGCACCCGTTGGCAGAGCCAATGTCGTCTCGCCAATCTCCATGCCCCGCTCCATCCGCACGAGCCCCTCGATGATGATGGACAGAACAAGGACCCCCATGACAGCGCCGGTCAGGCTGCCAATGCCGCCCACGACAAGCATTGCAAGGGTAATGAAGGTAATGCCGAGGTAGAAGCTGTTGGGGTTCAGAACACCAAGCGAATGGCCAAAGAGCGCACCCGCGACACCCGCAAAGAAGGCAGAGACCACAAGAGAAATGAGCCGATGGCCATACATGTTGATACCGCTGGCGTCTGCGGCCACTTCGTCTTCGCGGCTGGCACGCAAGGCCAGTCCGGATGCGGAGTTGGCATACCACGCAGCGGCCAGAACTGTGACAGAGGCCCACCCCAGAGTAACCCATTGATCGGCATATCGTGTCAGGCCGACAACAGAAGACGTGGCCCCCGTGACGCCTTCCCAGCTGGAATAAACGGTGTAGACAATTGCCAGAAATGCGAATGTCGCGATAGAGGCGGCGATGCCGGAGAGCCGCAAGATCGCAGCACCTGAAATCAGTGCAATGACAGCCGCCAGAAGGCCCGAAGCAACAGCAGCCGGAAAACCATGCCATTCAGCAGTCGCCAGATACGGCCAGAGATCAGGTAGGAACATCCCCTTCATCTGGGGCCTCAGGGTCAGCCATGCAGAGCAATAGGCCCCGATCGCCATGTAACCGGCATGTCCGAAACTGACGAGGCCGGAGTTGCCAACGAATATCCAAAGCCCGACAACAAAGGTCACGCGGATCAGGGTTTGCGCCGCCATACGCGCCAATGATTTGTCACCCAGAAGCGTGACCAGCAATGTGAACACCACCAGAATGGCGATCAGCAAGATTGGCGTGGACCAAGCACTCAGGCGCTTTTGTTTATGTGTTTGTGCCATGTGCTAAACCCTCGGCTTCGTAGATCTCGGAGCGAACAATCCGTCGGGGCGCAGCAGCAAGCTGACAATGACCAGCGTATAAAGAAACGCATCACGGAAAGGCCGTGCTTCGAGCGGGAGGAACCCCTGCAAAATGACCGAAGCAGCGCCAATCAAAAATCCCGCCGCTACAGCACCGGGCAAACTGCCCAAACCGCCGATCACTGTGGCAATGAAGGCAACCAACATGATCTGCCCGCCCATGCGAATGTCTGCCACACCGGTTTGTGTGACCATGATCAGCGCCACAGCGGCAGCCAGCGCGCCAGACAGGGCAAAGGCGCCGGTGATAACCACATTGGCCCGCACACCCAAAAGCCGCGCCATGGTGAAATTCTCAGCCGCCGCGCGCATTTCCAGCCCGATCCGCGTGCGTTTCAAAAGCAAGGCAAGCGTCACAACAACGAGCAAAGTGGTGCAAATGACGATGATCTGTAGCAAAGGGATCGAGGCCCCTGCGATGCTGACGGGCTGGTTCAACTCTGGCCAGAGGCTTACTGCCTTGGGACGGCTGCTGTAGACCAACAGCAGTGTATTCTGGATCACGAACCCCAAGGCAAAAGATGAAATCATCATCGCCACAGGCGTGGCATTGCGCATGTGCCTGAAGACAAAGAACTCGGAGGCGACGGCGATTGCAGCGCCGATCAGCAGCAGCAGCGGGATCAGCAAAATCGCCGGCGCTTTGCCCAAGAACATGACGGCAACTGCGTCCGTCGAGGGCACAATCAATGCAAAAACGCAAAAGGCGATGTATTCGCCGTGGGCGAAATTCACCAGTTTCATCACCCCGAAGATCAGAGCAATCCCAAGTGCGGCCATGGCATAGATGCCCCCAAGGCTCAGCGCATCAAAGAGCAGCTGTGGAACGGCGTTCATGTCGCATCCTCCGACTGGTTTTGCCCAAAGTAGGCTTCCTTAAGCAGATCGCTTTCCGCAAAGCCTGCCGCATCGCCATCGCCGGCAACATGACCCCCGCGCAGCAACACCATGCGCCCGCCAACCCGGGCCGCGCGGGCCGAGCTCTGTTCAACGATGATCAGGGTCAAGCCGCGTTCGGCCTGCAGATTGACGAGCGTTTCATAGACCTGATCGACAATATTCGGAGCCAACCCAAGCGAAGGTTCATCCACCATCATCAGTTTGGGATTGGTCATCAAACCGCGCCCGATCGCCAACATCTGTTGCTGTCCGCCGGACAGTGCTCCGGCATTGGCATGCCGCCGCTCACCCAGGATAGGAAAGCTCTGGTAGATCCCGTCGATATCCGTTTCAATCGCCGCCTTGTCCTTCCGGATGCCCGTGCCCACACGCAGGTTTTCCTCGACTGTCAGCGTTCCGAAAACCTCGCGGCCTTCCGGAACCATAGTCAGACCCAAACGCGCTATCGCTTCGGGCGAGCGGCCATTCAGCACATCGCCGTCCACCTCAATGCGGCCATGGGTCGTGGCAACGGCTCCGCAAATCGCCTTGAGCAGAGAGGACTTGCCCGCCCCATTCGGCCCGGAGATGAACAGCCTCTCACCCTCTTGAACAGTAAAGGAAACATCCGACAGTGCAGGCACTTTGCCATACCGAACCGCGACATCGAAAACACCCAGCTTTGACATCACGCGTGCTCCATGTTTTCTGGCGCATGCTCTGCGCCCAGATAGGCTTCGCGTACCGCCTGGCTGGCCAGGATCTCGGTCTTGTCGCCCTCTTCGATGATCTTGCCCGCGTCCAGAACATAGACGTGGTTTGACAATGACAGGACAAGCCCGACGTTATGCTCGATCAACAGGACACCGCAGTTCAGCTCATCCGCGATCCGCCTGATGATTTGTGCCAGATCATCCGCTTCGGTTTCGGACATGCCTGCGGCGGGTTCGTCCAGCAGCAGGTAATCGGGGGCAAACATCAGCGCACGCGCAATGCCGACCCTGCGCTCGTCCGTATAGGGCAGCCCGGCTGCGGGCAGTTCGGCAAGATGCCCGGCCCCCATCCAGGACAACACGCGCAGCGCTTCGTCTTCGGAGGCGCGCCGCGAATGGCCAAGGCCCACCCCGGTCACTGCAAGATTGTCCAGTACATCCAGCCCGGAAAACAAGCGCCCGGCCTGGAACGTGCGCGCAAGACCCCGGCGGCGAATGTCATAGGGCGCTTTGGCGTTGATGTCCTGCCCATCCAGCATGACCGTGCCTGACGTGGGGTCCTGAAAGCCTGTGATGATGTTGACGCAGGTGGTTTTGCCTGCTCCGTTGGGGCCGATCAACCCGACAATTTCCGCCTTCTTTAGCGAAATCGTCACGTCATCCAGAGCCTTGAAGCCACCAAACGCAACGCTGATTGATTCCAGTTCCAATGACAAAATCTTATCCTTCGCGTTCCTGTTCCGACCGTTGTGCGCCACAGCCGCCAACCGATGGCGGCTGTGGGTCCTGGTGATGCTCACTAGGTCCAGTGCGCCACGCTGCGCCGCTCGAAACTCTCGCGGAACTGTTCGATCGTCTTGGGCAGCGGCTCGCCGGTTTCCCAATCCAGGATCACCGCATAGCGTCTCACGGCGTCCATCGCGTCGATCTCGCCTTTGCGATACATCTCGGCAACCTTTTCAGGATCAATGCGGGCCCAAGCCACGCGGTTTTCACGAATATGCGCCCGCAGTTTCTCGGTCTCGGCCTCATCGACCTCATATTCACACAAGTCCGCATCAATCTCTTTGATCACAACGCCATAGTCCAACGCGGCTCGTTTGATAGAGACATAGTCATCCACCACATCCGTCAGAACAGCCTCTGTCTTGCGTTCAAGTGGGTCGCCAAAGCCGCCGCCCCCCGCGGTCGGGCGCGCAAACTCATCTCCCGAATACATCGGGAAGTCAGAGAAGACAGACCCAAGCCATTCGTGCGTGTCCGAGCCGGCGCGTTTGATGGTCAGACCATGCGGCATGGAGGGCAAACCGCCATCAACACCCCAGACGACGGCGCGTTCGCGGTCGCAGACATAGGACATGACGGATTTTTCACTTTCCAGAAGCAGGGAGGTTTTCTGCACCCCTGTCCCTCCGCGCCATTTGCCCGGGCCTGCGCTGTCTTTTTTGATCTGAAATTCAAGCGTCCGGGTCGGGTTGACCCGCTCGTTGCCTTCGTTGGGCTGAGACATGAGCCCGGTTCCGAAGCAGGCTGTGGTGACGTCGCTGCCATCCTTACCGCGCCGTCCGCCCCAACCGCCGGGGAGCCATTCGTAGAACATGAATGTAGAGTCCTCCTCGCGCCGCTTGTCCGTGCCCCCCGCCAACAGGTATTCAAGGTTGAATGCACAGGCGATGGCGCGCTCCGGCATGATCTCCGACCACATCTCGAAAACCGAGTTCATGATCTTTTCAAACGGCATCAGGAAGCCGGTGACCGCCGTGGGCCACTGGGCACTGACCACCGAATTTTCCGGCGCAGCGACAGAGAGCATCCGATAGAAGCCGGAGTTCAACGGCAGGTCAGGAAAGAAGGTCTTCATCCCCGCGACGACAGCCGAGAATGTGGCTCCCGGCGCGGAATTGTACATCGAACCAATCGTCGGGTGGCTGCCTTCGAAATCGTAGTGAATCTGATCACCCTTGATTGTCATCTTGATGTGGATCGGGATCATCCCCTCGCCACCTGACGGGTCCCGGTCGATGTAGTCGACGGATTTCCATGTGCCGTCGGGCAGCGCCGCAATACGCTGGCGCACGGCGCGTTCAACGTAGTCCTGCACCTCGTTCATGCCCTGCTTGACCTGCTCGCGCCCGTACTTTCGCACCAGCCGCAGGATTTCACGTTCGGCCACCTGCGTGGCCTGTGCCTGGCTGTGGATGTCACCGATAATCGACGCGGGGTCGCGTGTGTTGTTTGCGATCAGGTTGGCAACGTCGGAACAAAAATCGCCGGCACGGAATAGCCGGACAGGTGTGATCCGAACCGCCTCGCGGAACATGTCTTTCGCCGTCACATCAAACGAACCGGGCACAGAGCCACCCAGATCAGACCAGTGCCCGTTTGACTGCGAAAACCCGATCAGCTCGTCTTCATCAAAGATCGGCCGCACCAGACGGACATCGCTGAAGTGCGTGCCACCTGCGTAAGGATCGTTGATCGCGTAGATATCGCCGGGCATCATGTCGCCCTTGAAGACGCGAATAACGTCTTTGCAGGTAAAGTGCAGCGTGCCGACGTGCACCGCGATGTCATCGTTGCCCTGCGCAACCGAATTGCCTTCGGCATCATGCAGCGCGTTAGAAAAGTCTCGGTTGTAGATCACAAAGGAGTAACAGGTGCGCAGCATCTGCTCGGCCATCTGGTCAACGGATGTGATGAAGGAGTTCTTGAGAACTTCAAACGTGACGGGATCTAGGGCTTTTGAATCACTCATAGTATTACTCCTGCACTCGGATGAGAATGTTCATGTATTGATCGACTTCAGCAGTCGTGTTCGGCGGAATTACGGTGGTTGAATCGAACTGCTCGACAATGGCGGGGCCATCAAAGGTCGCACCGGCGGTCAGGTTTTCACGCTCGAAAATCATCGCCGTGTGGGCCTTGCCGTCAAACCAGACATCGCGTGTCTTGTCGGTCTTGGGCTTGTTCTTCCTCACCTCGTGCTTTTGCAGCTCGGCCTTGGGAACCATACCCGTCGCCGTCAGCCCCACACGGAAGATCGACACCGGTGCGTCATCCCGGCGGAAGTTGAATTCGCGCTGGTGTTCGCTGTGGAACCCGTCGATCAAGGCCTCAATATCGGTGACCTTGGACGGCGCAGATACTGCCAAGGCACGCCATTGGCCCTGATACATCATCTCGACCGTGCGCTGCATGACAATGTCCTTGGGCGCTACGCCTTCGTGCTTCAAACGATCAGCGGCCATGGCCTCCAGCCGCTCGAAGGCGGCCTCCAAATCCTCCGGCTTGGTATCAGCCGCAGCAGCCATGAAGCTGTCTGAGAAGTCGTGCTGGATATCGACCAGCAGGCAACCCAGAGCCGATGTCACACCCGGATTGGGCGGGATAATGACAGTCGGGATCGACAACTCCTTGGCAATTGCCGCACCATGCAACGCCCCGGCTCCGCCAAACGCCACAAGCGCGAAGTCCCGTGGGTCATAACCTCGGCTAATCGACAGCAAACGCACCGCATTGGCCATATTTGCGTTTGCAACCGCAACCACGGCTTCGGCGGCTTCGTGCAGCTCCATTCCGAAAGGCTCGGCCACAGTCTCTCTGACCGACGCTTCGGCCAGGGCGGGATCAAGGGTAATCTTGCCCCCCGCGAGCGATGTGCCAAGGCGGCCCAGCACAACATTGGCGTCCGTGTTTGTGGCCACTTCATTGCCGTTCTTGTAGCAGGCAGGCCCAGGGAAGGCGCCCGCAGATTGCGGTCCGTTGCGCAGTGACCCGCCTTCGTCTTTCCACGCCAGAGATCCGCCGCCCGCACCAATGGTCAGCACTTCGATCGACGGGAACCGGATCGGATAGCCATATTCGATATACCAGTCTTTGGTGACACGCGACTTGCCTTCATACACCAAGGATACGTCCGTGCTGGTCCCGCCCATGTCAAAACCGATAGAATTGTCAAACCCGCAAAGGTTGCCAATAAAGCGGCTGGCAATCGCGCCCGCGGCAATGCCCGACCCTGCCAGACGCGCGGCAAAGTCTTTAACGCTGGCCGGGGTCATCACGCCGCCGCCCGTGTGCAGCAACAGCAGATCGCGTTCGTAGCCGCCGTCAGCCAGCTTACCCTCAAGGCGCGCTACATAATCAACGACCGAAGGCGACACGACCGCGTTTGCCATCGTTGTCGAGAAACGCTCGTGCTCAAAAATCTCCGGCAGGACCTGTGAAGAGATCGACACCGGCACATCCGGCATCACACTCAGCAGAATGTCTCGCATCCGCTCTTCATTGGCCCCATTGGTGTAAGAGTTCATAAAGCAGACAGCAACAGAGGCGACTTTGCGCTTCTTCAAAACATGCGCGATGCGCAGCGCTTCTTTTTCGTCCAGCTTTTCCAGAACCGTGCCGTTCGCGTCGACGCATTCACGGACGGTCAGACGGTCCCGACGCGGGATGTAGGGCTTGGCCACATCTTTGTAGGTGTCCCACAGATCCTCCTTGTTGGCCCGGCGGATTTCGACCACGTCGCGGAACCCTTCGGTGCAGATCATCGCAGAGCGCGCCAAATTACGTGTGATCAGCGCGTTTGTTGCCACGGTTGTCCCGTGCGAAAACATCGACACCTCGCTGAGGTCGATGCCGCCCTGATCAATCCCGTTGAGAATGGCAACCATCGGGTCATCCGGTGTCGATGACGTCTTTTCGATGCGGATCGCACCCGTTGTTTCGTCCATAATGACGACGTCGGTAAACGTCCCACCCACATCTACGGCAACTCTTGTGTTCTTCATGTCTACATCCTTCAAAAGACAACAGGGAATCAGGAAGGCGCCGGCGAAAGCCGACCCTACTTGGGGGTTTTCGGTTTTAGCTAAGGGTTACGGAGGGGCCGTCTTCTGGCCTTGCTGCGCGGCTTTGCGCGTTTCGGTCGGTGTGCAGCCGAACTGCGCACGATAGGCTTTGTTAAACTGGGATTGATCCGAAAACCCCCACCGATGGGCTATCTCGGCAATTGTGATGGGCCCTACGACGCTCAGGTCCTCGCGCGCGCACCAGACGCTTTTCGCGGATGAACCCGGAAACCGACCTGCCCGACTCCGAGAACAGTTGTTGCAGATAGCGCTGCGACACATTGCAGGCCTCTGCCACAAGACTTGAGGAGAGATTCTCATTGAAGAGGTTGTTGCGGATAAACTGTTCTGCGCGGTACAGATGTGCTGCGCGGATTGTCGAGGTTTCGCTGTCCAGCACACGGTCATCTTTGCGGATTGAGAGGCACAGCAGATCAAGGATGTGCTTGCCAGCGGCCGCGCGCGCCTGCTCATCAAGCAAATCGACGTGCAGCGCCGTTGTCTTGACGGTATCCAGAAAATAACTGGCCACGCCGGCTGTGCCATCAAAACTCAGCGCGCCCAAACGGTCTGTTGGGCCGATGCGGGCCCGCACGCTTTCGGAAGACACCTTCAGCACCAACAGCTCGTTCGTCTGTTCATGCCAGAACTCGTAGGGCAAATCGCCCCGTTCTACCAGAAACTCGCCCGGTGAACATTTCGCCTGGCGGGCATTCTGGTCAAAGCCGACCGTCCCCAATCTTGGAATGGTAATCAGCAGACTGCTTTCAACTTCGTCCAGAAAGTGCCGCTTGTGCCTTTTGTAGAGAATGCCATCGCAACGCATCTGCGACAGACCGACGATACCGAGGTTCCAAGTATTGAGATCACCTGAAAAGGACTGGTCATCCGCCATCGTGGTCTCTAGGGGAAAGAACGTATCTGAGACAGCCGCCTGCCACTGGGTGGCAGTCATGAGCTTGTTTGCAGTTTTGTCCTTCTGATTCATCTAACGTCCCCAAAACACAAATGGCGAAAACACAACTGTCTCATGTGTTAAAATGATCGTAGCACCGTTCCGGCCAACCACTTTGGCAAAAAACGCACAAACTCTTGTGTCACGTGTCAATTCGCGCACTTGCGATTCTTTCATCGGGCCCAGAAAGGCCCTGGAAAATCCTAAATATCTAACTAAAACATATTTTTACCAACCATTTGCAGCGCGAGAACACCGCCAAATCGGGTCTTGGTTTTGTGAAACGGAAAGCTGCGAAGGCAACAACCTGAGCGGGATTGGGCCGCATTTTCCCCAAGATTCACGGCCGCTGCGCTTCAAAAAAACGAAGCATCCAAACAGAATCACAGGATGGAAGTGTCCTCAAACCACGACCGAAATCCCGGCGGGCGTTTCTGCTTCAAATGGGCGGCCTCGCTGGCCCGCAGACAGGATGCTCGGAACAAAACTGCTTGCTAAAAGCAAGAAAGCGGCGATAGCACTGAGGGCAAATCGCGGCCCCCTGCCGCGTGAAAAACGCCAACTTACAAGAAGTGATGCCTGCCATGGATGTGCGACCAAATTCAGACGAAGCCCGTGATATCGCTTATCATTTTCACAGCTATACCAATGCCGAAGCGCATGAAAAAATTGGTCCGCTGATCATTGAATCAGGCGAGGGAATCCACGTCACCGACTCAAACGGCAACCGCTATATCGAGGGCATGTCCGGCCTTTGGAGCGTGGCAGTCGGGTTCAACGAACAACGCCTTGTGGATGTCGCCAGCCGGCAAATGCAAAAGCTGCCTTACTACCACAACTTCTCGCACCGCTCGCATGGTCCGGCGATTGATCTTGCTGAAAAGCTGATCGAAATAGCCCCCGTGCCAATGAGCAAGGTTTTCTATACCAACTCGGGCTCCGAGGCGAACGATACGATCGTCAAGATGGTCTGGTATCGCTCGAACGCGCTCGGCAAGCCCGAGAAAAAGAAGATCATCTCGCGCCTGCGCGGCTATCACGGCGTGACAGTCGCAGCCGCGTCGATGACGGGTCTGCCCTATAACCACAAGTCCTTCGATCTGCCGATGGAGGGCATCTTGCACACCACTTGCCCGCACTACTGGCGCGAAGGTCAGGACGGCGAAAGCGAAGAAGCTTTTGCGTCACGCTGTGCCCAAGATCTTGATGATATGATCCAATCAGAGGGCCCCGAAACTGTAGCCGCATTCATCGCCGAGCCTGTCATGGGCGCGGGCGGTGTTGTTGTTCCTCCGGCGACCTACTGGGAGAAAATCCAAGCGGTTCTGGCGAAATACGATATCCTTCTTATCGCAGATGAAGTGATTTGCGGTTTTGGCCGCACGGGCAACATGTTTGGCTCTACAACCTTTGACATAAAGCCCGACATTCTCACCATGTCCAAGCAGATCACCTCCAGCTATTTCCCCTTTTCGGCTTTCATGATCAACGATCGGGTCTATCAGCCAATCGCCGACGAAAGCGGGCGCATCGGTGTTCTGGGGCATGGCTATACGGGCGGTGGCCACCCCGTCGGCGCAGCCGTAGCGCTGGAAAACATCAAGATTATCGAAGAGCGCGATCTTGTGGCCAATGCCGCCGAACGCGGTGCAGAATTGCAAGCTGGATTGACCGACCTGACGTCCCACCCTCTCGTTGGAGAGGCACGTGGCATTGGCCTCATAGGCGCACTTGAATTGATCGCCCCAGAGGGTAAATCAGGCGATTTTGCCCCTGGAAAACTCGGCGCCCAAATGAACGCAATCATGCTGCGCAACGGCCTCATCTCACGTAATATGACAGACGCGATGGCATTTTGTCCGCCATTGATAGTGGGCGCGAATGACGTGCGAGAAATCATCCAGATCACAAAAAAGAGTCTGGAGGAACTGGCCGCAGACATAAACGGGGCCGCCTAGTCAGGGGAACGACAAGCCAGAACTCTTACCCTTTCCCATCCGGGAAAAACTTGGGTCGGCCTGTCTACACATTTTCCGGGTGGCGCCTGTCACGCGAGCTGATCTTTACAAATCTCGTTCAACCAAGAGCTTCTTCGGGTGAACCTTTGCTGAGCGGCTTTCAGACCGGCGAGACTCCGTTCTTGTTGACGGCCTCTTCGTTGCTTTGGTGCGTTGCGGCGGCGCGGGCCGAGCTGTGACGCGCAGGACGCGGACGACATGCGCGACGCGCTTCTGCATGAGGCGGCAGAGGCGCGCCGCTTGCCCTCTGATCCTGACTGGGACGTCATCGAAAACTCCGGCCTCACCTGGGGCGGGCCGATCAGGGAGCAGGGTGGACCGTGGTAGGATCACCTGGAACGATTGGGCGGTTTGGGAGAGCGCACGCCCGACAACTTCAAGACGTTCGATTTCTTCGACGAAGATCGAGGCCTTGCCACAAGCGCAAAGACGCTCGAAACCCGCGCGCCGGGATATGTGGACCGGCCCAGTCGTATTTTTGGTGCTTTGAAGCGTTACATCGACCAAATTGACCACTTCGAGTACGACAACAAGAAGGGCATTGAAATCAGCGCGGACGAAATCGACATCAAACGCCTGGAACTTGCCGTGCCCGACGGAACCACCCCGGAACAGTTTACTCAAATTCAACGTGCGATAGACTACGCTGAGAGTTTGGGGATCGACGTAGAAGTGAGCCGTATCCGATGAAAAAAGTCCTGACCACAGAAGAATGGATTGCGAAACGGCGTGCTGAAGCGGCGGAGCGAAAAAAGCGCTCCAAGCCTCCCAAAGAACGCAAAAGTGCCTTTGTTACGAGCTATCGCAAATTCACGGAAATCGCCTCACAAGCGGTGTATGGTAGCGCGCATTTGGACCCCAAGGGATATCATGAGTATCTACCGCCAGACCTAACTGCGCTCGAAATCGCTGGCCACGCGCGGGCCGCCCTTTTGGCCAGCCGGTTCATCACGCCAAAACATCCAGAGTGGGACGACGTCATCCGGATTCCGACAAAGGAAGAATTCAAGGCGTGGGAGGAAGCAGACAAGGCGCGCGCTGGTGTCAAGACTTTGAAAGCGCTGTTTAACGGTGCGGGCCATGTTTCGTTAACATTGCGGGACGGCAAGATCGCAATCAAGCCAACGCGCTATCGCGGACATGGCCATTGGGAGGGTATTCGCGGCCAAGAAGATACGGTCTTGCCGGAAGACGTGTCAGTCGAAGAGCTTGGCAGGGCTATTCTGGACGCACTGGACATAAGCCGCTCAGCGTAGGTCCCTGAGTCGACGACGCCTGCTAAAGCAACCATTGGCACAAACGCAGCGAAAGCTCACAAAGTACCGCACCGCGGGCCTTTGGTGCGGACGCAGCGAATTCGTGGTTTCTGCGGTTTGCCCTTTGCGCGGAACGCAGTCTTGAGTGCCGGGCATGCTTGTGGGGCGGCCGCTCCTTCATTGCGAAAGCCTCTGATGTTGAGCGTGATGTGTGCGCGCCTGAGGGTGGCGCGGTTTTGGGGGTCAGCGCGGCAGGTCGTTGTAGGGACAAACATCTTTTTCAAAGGGCACATGCCTGCGCCGGAAGGGCGGGCCGCTGACAAGCTCAGGGCCTGTGATGCGATCCATGCGGAAGTGCCGGAAATCTTCGCGCGCCGGATCCCATGCGACAAGATACCAGAGCGGTTGCAAGATGAGCATGGCCTGCGGCTCGACATTGCGCAGGCTGCGCGCGCCTTTGGCATCCCGATACTCAAAGCGGAGGTGCTGGCGCGCCAGAAAGGCTTTTTCAAAAGCGGGCAGCAGGGCGGGGTCGATTGTGCCCAGGTCAGACAGGTCCTGTTTGGGCGAGAGTTGGCCGATGTGCAGGCAGGCGAGGAAGCGGCGCAGATCGCGCACTTTGTCAGACGGCAGGGCGCGCTCGATCTTGGCGAGGCCTGCATCTGCGAGATCGGAGAAGGGCAGGTTCTGGGCGGCGCGCACGGCGGCCACGCTGATCAGCAGCGCGAAGACTTCGGCCACAGAGAGGCGGGCGGTTGTTTGCATGGACTGGGGGTCAAGCTGCACGCCACCGCCGCGCCCGCTTTCGGAATGGATGACAAAGCCTTCGTCACGCAAGGCGGCGATGTCGCGCAGGAGCGTGCGTCTGGAGGTGCCGACCTCTTCGGCGAGCTCCGCGACGGTTGATGTGCCGTTGCGCCGAAGGCTGCGCACGATGGCGTCATGTCTCTGTCTGATATTCATTTTGCCACTCTAGCACATATGGTGACAAAATTTGGCACTTATTGGCAATAGGGCTTTCTTATCGAAATCAACAAAGGAAAATCAAAGATGCAACGCAGAGCCGTAAATCCGTGGGACTGGTCCTTGAAGCTGGGATACAATCAGGCAGAAGTCATTGAAGGGCCGCGGCGGCAGCTTATTTGTGCTGGCCAGACGGCTGTAGACGGGCAGGGCAAGCCCCAGCATCCGAACGACATGCGCGCGCAGATTGCTTTGGCGCTGGACAACCTTGAGGCCGTGCTGGCCGGAGCGGATATGTCGCTTGGAGATGTTATCCGGCTTGGGGTCTATGCCACGGATGTGGACGAGGCGTTGAAGAACTTCGACCTGCTGGGCATGCGTTTCGGGCCGCTAAACTGCGCACCGCCGATGACGCTTCTGGGGGTGACGCGTTTGGCTCTTCCGGGTTTGCTCTTTGAGATCGAGGCGACAGCGGCGGCCTAGGCCCTGTGCGAGAAGAGGGTGCGCAGCGGCTGCGCACCCTTGGGCAACGGCGAAGCGCTGACGGGGAACGGCATTTTTTGTTTTCAGAGTGCTTAAGGCTGCGAAACCGCCCGTTAAACTTTGGCCAAATCGCCAGAAACAGGGGGGTGAAAAGCGTGCACAACCCGTGCACAAAGCGTGCACTGGCTGAAACGGGGTTTTGGTCACGGAAAATTAATTAATGGGGCGTTCGGTGGGGGTGAGGTTTTGGCCTGAGCTGCCGTTGATGATACGCGCGGCGAACGGCGGGTGTGAGCCCAAATTGACCAATGCTGCGCTACGCACGAATGTCTGTTATCAAAAGTAGATAAATTGAAATCGAACCATATTCGTCGGTAGGGACAAGTCTACAAATGGCCAGAACAGGTTGGGCAGATTACGGATTTAAGAAGGAGGATGACCCTTCATACAAAGAACTGTTGGAGGTTGGAGCCTGGCTTGCAGAGGGAGATTTGTCTAACCTCGAATTTGCGTTGGAAGTGGTCGACAGTTTTCCACACGGCGAGGATAGCTGGCTTAACAGCAGCTGGATTTGTCACGCAGTTGGAAGCGGGTCTGTAGCATCTGTTAAATGGATGATTGAAAAGGGCGTAGATCTAAGCCCTAAAAAGACGGGAGGCTTTCCACCGTTGATGGAATGCCTCGACGACTTGGTTCAAAACAGACATCGGATCCTTGAACTACTGATTGAGGCGGGAGCCGATCTAAATCAACGTGGGATCAACGGTTGGACGCCGCTGCATCTGGCGGCAATGCGGGACGACGAAACGGCGATGCGCATGCTTCTTGAAGCTGGTTCAGACAGGTCCGTTACGACGCTTTGTGACGACGATGCCAACGCCGAAGACGAGGCGCGGAATCTCGGTCACATCAGATCAGCCGATTTTATTTCAAATTTCGAAGTCTGACCAATAGCGGCTATTAGCGCACCCGCAGCGAATTCACCCTTCGTCCGCACTGTGTCAGTTCATGCGCTATGCAGCGAAGGGCAGGTCTTCCCAAATCTGCGATGGTCATAAACTTGAGGAGGGGGCTGGCATTCGAGCTGCATATTGACCTAAATTTCCTGCATGGCTTCGAAGACTACATTGAATACAAAGAACCTTGCGGCGCTCGGCGCTGAGCGGTTGGCCGACCTTCTTCTTGATATCACCAAAGGTAATGCTGACGCAAAGCGGCAGCTGAGGCTGGAGCTGGCAAGCGAAGCCGGTTCCGGAGATGTCGCTCGGGAGATCCGCAAGCGGCTCAGTAGCATTGCAAGATCACGATCGTTTATTGACTGGCAGGGCCGCAATGCTTTCGCGGCTGACTTAGACATGCAGAGACGCGCCATCGTTTCTCAAGTTGGGCCGGTCGATCCAGCAGGGGCGTTTGATCTGATTTGGCGGTTCGTGGCTCTTGCGAATGGGGTCTATGAACGTTGCGATGACAGTACGGGCAAGGTGCAGTCGATTTTTTACGAAGCCTGTGAAGGCTTGATCGATATGGCCGAGGTTGCCGCGCCGGACCCGCTTGTCCTGGCAGACCAGTTGCTGGAGGCCTTGGCCGATGATGATTATGGGCATTATCCAACTTTGATATCAGGTCTTGCTTCAGTCTTGGGTTCAGAAGGATTGCAGCACCTTAAAGCTGGGATCACCACTTCGGGAATTGATCTGTCGAACAACTACGCGCTGCGCATGGCGCTCGAGCAGATTGCGGATGTCGAAGGTGATGTAGACGCCTACATTGACCAACAAAGTGATCTGGCACGAAAGGCACCACAGGTTGCTGCTGAAATCGCGCGTCGTCTTCTTGAAGCGGGGCGGGTTGAGGAAGCATGGGAGGCCATCAATGCGCCCGATGAGAAAGATCGCGGATGGATTCCCTATGACTGGGAAGTGACCCGGATCAGCGTGATGCGCGCGATGGGGCAGCCCGAGGTGGCGCGGGACTTTATGTGGACGTGTTTTGCACGCAGCCTAAATGCAGACCATCTACGCGCATGGCTCAGCGGACTACCTGATTTTGAAGACGTCGAAGCAGAGAGCCGAGCCCTTGAACACGCGCTTGGGTTTGAGAGTTTCACGACAGCTCTCCATTTTCTGATGACTTGGCCCGCGATTGAGCAGGCTGCAGTTCTTATCACAAACCGTGCCGCAGAGATTGATGGAAATCACTATGAGCTTTTGGGACCGGTGTCCGACGCCCTTGAGGATCGCCATCCACTGGCCGCCACACTTTTGAAACGCGGCTTGATCGATTTTGCGTTGCAAAATTCACGGGTCAAACGGTATCGCCATGCTGCGCGTCACTTGCGTGAGTGCAAGAACCTAGCCGCGAGAGTTGACGACTTCGCACAATTTGATACGCATGAGGCTTATCTTGATGGCTTGAAACAGTCTCATGGAAAGAAGACCTCATTTTGGGGGGCGGTTGCTTAGTGTTCAGCTCACGGTGAGGGTAAGAGGACCCGTGTTCATTCTTTGTTCTTTTTCGCATAATGAAGTTTATGTTAAATGTATTGACATGACTGACCTACTTAGCTGCAGTCAATCAGTCGGTAAGCGGTGCGCCGTTCACACGGATTTGGCGTAGTTCCACGGCAGCAACTCTTTGATGTCCGTCTGTTTGTGCCCACCTGCGATGGCCGTCAGGATACCAGACAAATAGCCATGCGGTTCGATCCCGTTGAGTTTACAGGTCTCGATCAGGGACGCGATGACGGCCCAGTTTTGTGCGCCTGCATCATGTCCTGCGAAGAGCGCGTTTTTACGGTTCAGAGCGATGGGGCGTATGGTGCGCTCCACAGGGTTGTTGTCGAGTTCGATGCGGCCATCGTCGAGGAACAGGCACAGGCCGTCCCAGTATTTGGCGATATATTTCAGGGCTTCTCCGGTCGGCGATTTGGCCGAGACGCGGGCGCGGCTTTGGGCGAGCCAAATACCGAAGGCTTCGACAATGGGTTTTGAGTGTTCCTGCCGTACAGCGCATCGTTGGTCGGCGCTCAGGCCGCGCAGGTCTTTTTCGATGCGATAGAGCGCTTGGATTTGAGCCAAGCCTTCCTGCGCGATCGGGGCTGCGCCGGACTGGGTGACATCGTGCAATTTACGCCGCGCGTGCGCCCAGCAATAGGCCAGTGTCACATCCTGAGCGGGCCGTTTGAGCAAGCGGTTATAGCCAGCATAGCCGTCCACCTGCAGGGTGCCGCTGAAGCCTTTCAAGATGTTGTCTGCATACTGGCCGGAACGACCGGGCGCATAGGTAAACGCCACACCGGGTGGGTCCTCACCGCTCCATGGCCTGTCATCACGGGCAAGGGCCCAAAAGTATCCGGTTTTTGTCTTTTTCCGTCCCGGGGCCAGAACCGGCGCGGGCGTTTCATCCATGAAGAGTTTGGTGGAATGCTTCAGGTCGGCCATCAGGGCATCGTAGACTGGGGTTAACTCGAACGCCGATTTCCCGACCCACGCTGCCAAGGTCGAACGATCCAGATCGATCCCCTGGCGGCTGTAGATCTGGGCTTGTCGATAAAGGGGCAAGTGATCCGCATATTTGGACACGATCACATGGGCCAAGGTGGCCTCGGTTGGCATACCGCCCGCGATGATGTGGGCGGATGCTGAAGCCTGCGTGATGCCCTCCTCACAAGAGCGACAGGCATATTTGGGACGGCGGGTGACAATCACCCGGAACTGGGCCGGGACGATGTCCAGCCGTTCGCTGACATCCTCGCCTATGACATGACGCTCAGTGCCACATCCGCAGGCGCGCTCGGGCTCAATGACCACCTCAACCCGTTCCAGGTGCTTGGGCAGTGACCCCCGGTTGATTTGGCGCGGTTTTTCTGGCCGGACCGCTGCTGTGCGTTCGTCTGCATCAATCTCGGCTTCCACCTGCGCGATGGCGGTCTCGATATCTTCGAGTTCCAGCTCATACTGGGCCGGGTCAATCTTCTCGGATTTGGTCCCAAAGAGCGCCTTTTTGAAGGAGGCGACCAAGGCCTCAAGCCGCGCATTCTGATCCTGTTGCGCACGGATGATCGCCTTCAGCTCGGCAACATCGTCAGGTAATGTTGGTTTTCATTGAGAACTGACCCGGTAGCCCCATAAATTTTCACTGAGAATTGACCCATGTGAACACATTGCCCTGACGATTCTGATCAGGGAGATATGGAGTGATCGACATGGGATTTTTGAGTGTCATACGACGTTGGGCATTACGTGACAAAATGCCAATTCGCGAGATTTCACGGCGCACTGGGCTGTCTCGTAATACCATCAGGAAGTACCTGCGCGAGGGTGCCAGTGAGCCGAAGTTCAAAACGCCTGCGCGTCCGAGCAAGCTTGATCCTTATGCGGATCGTTTGTCGGCCTGGCTTTTGGCTCAGACGCGTAAGTCTCGCAAGGAACGACGGACTTTGAAGCAGATGCACGCTGATCTGGTGAAGCTGGGTTACGATGGCTCTTATGCGCGGGTCGCCGCTTTTGCGCGGAGTTGGCGCGCGGATCGACATCGTGTGGAACAGACGGCGGGGCGCGGCACTTATGTGCCCTTGGTGTTCCAGCCTGGCGAAGCCTTCCAGTTTGATTGGAGCGAAGACTGGGCCAATGTTGGTGGCGAGCGGGTCAAGCTGCAAGTGGCCCATATCAAGCTGTCGCACAGCCGCGCATTCTTGGTGCGTGCCTATCCCCTGCAAACGCACGAGATGTTGTTTGACGCTCACTGGCACGCATTTCGCGTCTTCGGCGGCGTACCGGGACGCGGAATCTATGACAATATGAAGACGGCGGTAGATCGGGTCGGCAAAGGCAAGCAACGCGATATCAACGCCCGTTTCAACGCGATGGCCAGCCATTACGTCTTTGAGCCGGAGTTTTGCAATCCGGCCGCCGGTTGGGAGAAAGGCCAGGTTGAGAAGAATGTTCAAGATGCGCGCAATCGCATGTGGCAAGTTATGCCGGTGTTCAAGGATATGGATGAGTTGAACCATTGGCTGGAGGATCGTTGTATCGCCCTGTGGGCTGAGACCCCGCACCGGGATCTACCCGGCACTATTACCGATGCTTGGGAAGCGGAGAAGTCCCTGTTGATGGCATTGCCGCCAGCATTTGATGGATTTGTCGAGCACAGCAAGCGCGTATCGCCAACATGCCTGATCACCTTCGAGCGCAATCGTTACAGCGTACCGGCCAGTTTTGCCAATCAGCGTGTTAGCTTGCATGTTTACCCAGAGCGGCTGGTCATAGTGGCAGAAGGTCAAACGGTCTGTTCCCACGAGCGCATCATAGATCGATCACACCGTAAGCCCGGTCGCGTTATCTATGACTGGCGTCATTACCTCGCTGTAATCCAACGCAAACCTGGAGCGTTGCGCAACGGCGCGCCCTTTGCTGAGATGCCAGATGCCTTCCGCCAACTGCAAAGCCACATGCTTCGCAAAGAAGGCGGAGATCGCGAGATGGTCGATATCCTGTCATTGGTTCTGCACCACGACGAGGATGCAGTTCTGGCTGCTGTGGAACTGGCCCTAGAAGCAGGCGTACCCACCAAGACGCACATCCTGAATCTGCTGCACCGGTTAGTTGATGGAAAGCAGGGTAATCTGCCCGAGATCGATCCACCCGATGCGCTGTCGCTTGAGACGGCACCAGAAGCAAACGTGGATCGCTACGATGATCTGAGGCAGGATGGGGAGAAGCGCCATGCGTCATGACCCTGCAGGAGCTTCGATTGTGATCATGCTGCGCAGCCTCAAGCTCTATGGCATGGCAAATGCAGTGGAAGACCTGGTCGCCCAAGGCGCGCCTGCGTTCGAAGCTGCAATACCCATGCTATCTCAATTGCTCAAAGCTGAGATCGCTGAACGGGAAGTCCGTTCTATCGCCTACCAGACAAAGGTCGCGCGGTTCCCCTCCTACAAAGACCTCGCTGGCTTCGACTTCCTGTCCAGCGATATCAACGAGGCCACTGTACGACAGCTGCATCGCGGGGCGTTCCTGGACAACGCTGAGAATGTCGTGCTGATCGGTGGACCAGGAACCGGCAAAAGCCATGTCGCAACGGCCATCGGCGTACAGGCCATTGAGCATCACAAGCGCAAGGTGCGCTTCTACTCAACCGTGGAATTGGTCAATGCGCTCGAGCAAGAAAAGGCGCTCGGCAAGGCCGGGAAGCTGGCCGAAATGATGACCAAGATCGATCTCGTGATCCTGGACGAGCTTGGATACCTGCCGTTCAGCGCATCAGGTGGCGCGCTGTTGTTCCACCTGCTGAGCAAACTCTATGAGCGCACCAGCGTCATCATCACAACCAATCTCAGCTTCTCCGAATGGGCGCAGGTCTTTGGCGATGCCAAGATGACAACAGCATTGCTCGATCGCCTCACCCACCGGTGTCACATCCTCGAAACCGGCAACGACAGCTACCGCTTTAAGGCCAGCTCAGAAGCTGCAAAGAAAACACGAAAGGAGACGCAGCCATTGACCAAATCATGACCGCTGATAAACAATAAAGGGTGGGTCAAATCTCGGTGAAAATACCGGGTCAGTTCTCAATGAAAACCAACACACCCGTCTGGCTTTGCTGCGATCAGCCGCGCCCCCAAAGCGCCAAAGGCTTGGAGCATGACGCCATGGGCATGGACAGTTTCTTTGCGCAAATCGCCCGCTGTTGTCGCACCTCGCATCAATTTTTGCCAGTCTGGGATCACTTCAGAGACTTGATCCCAATAGGCGATCACAGTGCTTTCGGTGTCTTCACCAAACCGGTCCGCTTCTTGCCCAGCCAGCCATTTGTTGGCTTGATTCAGACTGGACAAGGTGAAGAGCTTTTTGGCTCGGTTTGAGAGCGACGTTTTTTCTAACTCAATGAATTCCTGAAAAAACGGGATTTCCTCCAGCACTCGCGTGCTCAAACGTGCTAATGGGTTCCTGCGGTCATAAAGGACATTCAGCGACCCAGATGGGCGCACTGCATTTTTGTTTAGGTCTGCGAACATTTGCTGGCAGCGCCCCAACCCTTCATCCACAAAGAGAACAACTGAAATCGTTTCGTTTTCTAGCTTGGGTCGTGTTTTTAGAGCCTCTTCAATTGCTGCTCGACGATGTTGTCCGTCATTCAAGATGATGCTCGCAGTCATCGATAGCCTGAGTTCGCCGACATTGCGAAACTGAAGGCTGTCGTTGGCAGAGGAAAACTCAAGATCACCGTCCACAGATGCGCAAAGCGACGAAAGGGTATATTCTTCGAAGTTTTCGGACAGATAGGATGCAATCTGGGGAACGCGGACATTTGACAAAACGCGTTGAGCGCGCAGGTCTGCGGGCAGTTCCTGGCTATCGAATTCGAAAATCTTTGGGACCATCTTAAGTGGCACCATGATCACATAATATTCGGTTCCAGCCTGCACGCCGCGTATTGCTGCGAAATTGTAGAAATTACCGCTCATGAGACCCCCCTGATTAAGATGGAAGTCTATGGAAGTCGTCTGGGAAGTCAACAGCGATCGGAGCGGATTGCCTTAGAGATGTGACACGTGGACACGAATCCTCGATGGGATAATTCATATAGCCGATAGACACGAGCAATTTCGAAGCTGTGCTCAGTGTTACCCTTATAGAAGAGCCAGAGAAAGGGAAGCCCGATTGCCGGGCTTGAAAGGATTGAGAGAGTCTCATCCGGGCCCGTCCAAAAGGACGAAACCCATGGCAAAATCCCAAACCAAAGCGAAGATTACAAAGCCGCCGGTGGCCACTAAAACTGCTGACGCCGCCACGACCGCGATCGCAATGACCCAGGACCTCCGCATGATCCCGCTGGATCAGTTGGAACTTAGCCAGCTCAATGTGCGCAAAGTTGCGGCGAGTGCGACCGACGACGCAGAACTTCTCGCCAGTATTCGCGAAAACGGTATCAAGCAAAACCTTGTCGTTCATGTGTTGCCTGACGGGAAATTCGCAGTGGATGCAGGTGGTCGTCGCTTGAAGGCGCTCAAGCAGCTGGCAATTGATGGTATCATCCCGAACGATCATCCTGTCTCGTGTTTGGTCGAAGATGAGCAAAACGCGATTGTCACTTCGACAACGGAAAATCTCCAGCGCGCGGCCATGCATCCTGCAGACCAATTCGAAGCATTTGCGCAGATGATCGCCGAGGGCCGCAAAGAAGACGACATTGCACTAAAGTTTGGCGTCAGTGTTGATCTGGTGCGCCGTCGTCTCAAATTGGCCCGTATCGCGCCAGAACTTATCGAGCAATTCCGCGCCGGTGAGCTGACACTGGAATGCGTCATGGCGTTCACCTTGACCGATGATCATGATCGTCAATTGACGGTCTGGAACGCAGTCAAAGACAGCTATCACATTCATCCGCAGTCCATCAAACGTCAGCTGACCGAGACGGCACATTCTGCCAGTTCAAGCATCGGGCGCTTTGTCGGCATTGAGGCCTATGAAGCGGCAGGTGGTGTCCTGTTACGTGACCTTTTCGACGATAATGCGGCAGCCCATATGGAAAACCCTGAGCTTCTGGAACGTCTTGCGGTCGAAAAGCTTCAAGACGCGGCAAAAGTATACGAAGCAGATTGGAAGTGGGTCGAAGTGCACTTGTCCATCGATTACGGTGCCTTCCGGAGTTTTGGGCGCGTCTATCCACAAGACATTGAACCTGATGCTGACCTGCTGGCCGAAGAGAATGCTCTGATGGCACGAGAAGAAGAACTGGCAGCGGCTAGTGACGGTGCAGATTGGACGGATGCCGAGGCAGATGAATATAACGCCATTGAGCCGCGGCTGCGCGAAATCGAAGCCCTGCAGAAGGCGCGTCAGCCCTACGCAACTGCGGATCAGGCGATCGCAGGGTGCGTCGTCACGATTGGTCATGACGGCGCATTGCGGGTCGAGAAGGGTTTGGTGCGTCCTGAGGACATTCCCGTCGCTGCGGAGCAGACTGAAGATCCCGTAGATGGTGATGCGGAGATTATTGTTACCCGCCCGAATGTGACCCTTCCGACGTCCTCAGCACCCGTTCCAGTCTCGGACCCGGCGACAACGCTGCGCAAAGCAGATGGTATCTCAGCAAGTCTGGCAGATGACCTGCGTGCTTCGCGTCAGCATATTCTGCGCGCGCATTTGGCTGCAGATTATGACGTGGCCTTTGATGCGATGCTCTATGCATTGTGTGAACAGGCATTGTCACGTTCCTACGGAACAGAGGCGCTCAATATCTCAATCAGTCCGTTCCTGGCCCAAAACCGTGAGACCCTGCACGTCGACACGGTCGCACAAAAGATGCTTGATGCGCTGGAGCAGGATCTTGCGATCGAGTGGATGGAGCTGGAAAAACCAGACGACTTTCGAGCGATGTCCGCGCTTCCCCGGCCCCAGAAGCAAGCCTTGTTCGCTTGGGCCGTGGGTCTGGCGATCAAGCCGCAGCTTCTGTCAGACAACCACCCTACCCCGATCATCGAGGAAATTGGTGCGCGTTTGGACGTCGATGTTGCAGCCTGTTGGCGCCCGACAGCTTCGACATACTGGGGGCGGGTCAACAAAGGTCACGCGGTCTCAATGGCCCGTAAACTTGTCGGCGACGATTATGCCGAGGAACGCAGCAGAGAACGCAAAGGCGATATTGCGGCCGCGATGGAACGTGCATTCGCTGAGAATGCCGCCGAAACGGAAGGCTTTGACGCAGTGGTTGCCTCCAAAACGGCCCGCTGGCTTCCTGATGGTATGGCATTCAAGGGTGCCGATGATCTGGTGGAGACGTCCAGTTCGCCAAGTCCGTCAGACGTTGATGAAGCGGAAGATGACGGTGAAACAGACTCAGATGTTGAAGATACTGCGCCAGATGCGCTGCCAGCTTTCTTGAGCGAAACAGCAGCTTAGTCCAGCACTTTCAGACAGCAGTATCTATTTGGGCCGTCCTTGCAAAAAGGGCGGCCCTTTCCGACTGGCGGGTGCCCCAGGCTGAAATTGGTTCAGCTCGCCTGCACGGAGACGACCCATGACTACTGTATTGCAAAACAACCCTACGACCGAGGCCGCACTGATCGCAGCCCAAAACGATGCATTCCGCAAATCGATCATGTTCTTCAACGATGCTGAAGACACGCCCAAAGGTCAGTTTGTGATGACTTCCGGTGTCGCAGCCTTGGGTCCGGACGCACGTCTGGCCGCCACGCGCCAAGTGGCAGCGTTTGAGGCGTTCACGCCCGACAATGACCCCCACGGCTGGCATGAGTTTGGCGCGGTTGAGGTCTTTGGCACAACGATCTGGTTTAAAGTGGATTTGTATGACGTCAATTATGAAATGGGCTCAGATGTGCCAACTGATCCGGAACAGACGCGCCGCGTTCTGACGTTGCTTCTGCCATCAGAATACTGACGTCCCTTCCCTCCTGTTAATCAAATTTTAGGCCGCTCTCTGATTGAGGGCGGCCTTTTCCTGCTGGCGGACTTCAACGCACGAGATTGTCTCAGCAGCCGTCATAGGAGGCCACAAAATGGCACAAACACGCGACTACAAGATCACCCTATATCCAGCGCATCGCGAAGGCGCTTTTGTCGTGACGAAGTTCACGATGATGGACAGCTACCCCGAAAAACGGCTTCAAGCTGCGGGAATGGACGACCTCATCGCGCAGGTCACCCATTTTGCGATGGAGCATGGCGAAGGCTGCCGTGCGTCCGTGCGGTGCCTCGCGGCCAGAAAGCCGCCGGGCTTCAAGAAGGCGACCGAGGATCTCTATTTCAACCTCGAGGACCGCACCGCTGAGAAGTTCAGTCGTCCAGCCGCCTGACATCCCCAAACCCACAAGTACAGGCGATCCGGATAAGCTGGATCGCCTCCTTTTCCTGCTTTCAGACATTGGAGACACGACATGAATGCACATCCCAAAACGGCTGCGCTTACCGACACTATTTACGCAAAACCGCCCTCATCTGAGACGGCGCATCGCCTAGTTGCCGCGGCAAACAGCCTTCTGCAGCATTTCGAAACTGGCAAACCCATCGATGCCAAAACGCTTCGTACGACGATGGAGGATGCCTTCAGCGCAAGTGACACAAACGGCGCATGGGTCTGGAAGGACGCCTATGATGCCGTCGAGATCGCCCAGATCATGATGATTGCGCGCTACGGCGCATTGATGCGAAAGCAGGCCGCCTCCCCTGCCCAGTTTCTCAGCATGGTTGAACGCCTTTCCGCGCTTGCGCCCTCACACACGCGCCGTTCTGAAGACAGTGTCCGTCTGCAACAGTTCTCGACTCCCCTGCCCCTCGCAGCGATTGTTGCTGAGGCCGCAGGGTTTCGCGCAACTGACCTCGTTCTTGAGCCGTCTGCGGGTACCGGCATGCTTGCCGTATTCGGGCAGATTGCTGGCGCAGTCATCGCCCTCAACGAACTGGCTGAGGTACGACGCGGTGTGCTGAGGTCGCTCTTTGCTAATGCTCTGGTTTCTGGACACGATGCCGCGTCCATCGACGACAGGCTTAATCGTGCGATTACACCTTCTGTCATCGTCATGAACCCGCCCTTCTCTGCCGCCCAACATGTCGACGGCAAGTTCCGCAAAGCAACCAGTCAGCACGTTCTGTCAGCTTTGGCACGCCTTGCCCCCGCTGGACGCCTCGTTGTGATCACAGGCGAAAGCTTCGCACCCAAAACCAAAAGCCATGAGTCGACCTTCAGAAGCATTGGCGAAGTCGCCGACGTTGTCTTTTCGGCAGCCATTGCTGGCAAGGTATTTGCGCGGCACGGGACGAGTATCGATACACGTCTTACGGTCATCGACAAACGATCCGCTGGCGAGGACGTGGCATTGACTGACGCAGAAGATGTCTATCATCCGCTCTGCGAAACCACAGGTGATCTGTTGGCCGCTGTTTTGGCCAATTGCCCGGAACGGCCCAGTGTGATGCCCCCCTGCCCCACTGGCGTGCGTCAGACCGCTGCAAAACCTGCGACACGGCTCAATCTGCACGCGCTGCGCGCTGCTGCTCGCCAGGAAACCCGTGATCTCGCTGCAGAGCGCGCCAAGCATCCGTTCGACAGCGTTGATGCGTGTCCGCTTGTGTATGAACCAAAGGACTGGACCGATCCCCAAGGCTCGTTGCAGGACACGGTGTACGAGGATTATATACTACAAGCCTTCGAGATTGAGGGTGCTGCCACCCATCCAACGTCACTGGTGCAGTCCGCAGCTATGGCGTCTGTCCCGCCGCCGCTGCCTACCTATCAACCCCTCCTTCCCACTTTATTGAAGCGTGATGGTGTTTTATCGGCGCCGCAGCTTGAGAGCGTCATTTATGCGGGCCACGCCCATGCTTGTCATCTGAAGGGTTGGTTCAAGCCAAGTGAGATTGCCGGTCAGCTGGTTGCCGCGGCTGAAACCGATGAAGGTGCCTTTCGCCTGCGCAAGGGCTGGTTCCTTGGGGATGGCACTGGCTGTGGCAAAGGACGGCAAGTCGCCGGCATCATCGTCGACAATTGGCTGAACGGCCGGAAGCGTGCGGTCTGGGTCTCAAAGAGCGATAAGCTCATTGAGGACGCCAAACGCGACTGGATGGCTCTGGGTGGGCGTGAGAGCGATATTGTCCCGCTGTCGAAGTTTCGCCAAGGCAGCGATATCCGACTAGCTGAGGGCATCTTGTTTGTCACCTATGCGACGTTGCGCTCCGCAGAGCGCGAAGGCAAAGCCTCTCGCCTTGATCAGGTGGTCACATGGCTCGGTGAAGGTTTTGACGGAGTCATCGCATTCGATGAAAGCCACGCCATGGCGAATGCCGCTGGTGAGAAATCAGCACGCGGTGACAAGAAGGCATCACAGCAAGGTCTTGCGGGGCTGGCATTGCAGAACGCCGTTCCTGACGCGCGCATCCTCTACGCTTCCGCCACTGGCGCGACCGTTGTCGGCAATCTCGCCTATGCATCCCGTCTTGGCCTGTGGGGCACAGGCGATTTTCCCTTTGTGACCCAAGCCGAATTCGTGTCCTCCATGGAAGCGGGTGGCATTGCGGCGATGGAGATGATTTCGCGCGACCTCAAAGCCTTGGGGCTCTATCTCGCGCGGTCGCTGTCCTATGCTGGTGTGGAATACGACATGCTGGTTCATGATCTGACGCCAGCCCAGGTCGCAATCTATGACAGCTATGCGGACGCGTTTCAGATCATTCACAACAATCTTGAAGCAGCGCTGGAAGCTTCAGGCATCTCGTCCGAGGGCGGCACATTGAACCCGCAAGCGAAATCCGCAGCGCGATCAGCGTTTGAAAGCAATAAGCAGCGCTTTTTCAATCACTTAATCACAGCCATGAAGTGCCCGTCTCTGATCAAAGCCATTGAGGGAGACCTCGCAGCAGGTCATGCCGCTGTCGTGCAAGTCGTCTCAACCAGCGAAGCGCTGATGGAACGTCGTCTCGATGGCATCCCCCCTTCTGAGTGGCATGATCTACAGGTCGACATCACACCAAGGGAATACGTCATGGATTATCTGGCCCATTCCTTCCCGACACAGTTGTTTGAGCCCTACACCGATGAAAACGGGGATCTGCGATCCCGTCCCGCGGTGGATGCGAGGGGCACGCCAATCATATGCCGTGAGGCCGAACAGCGGCGGGATGATCTGATCGAGCATCTTGGCGCATTGGCACCTGTGCAAGGAGCGCTGGATCAGATCCTATGGCATTTCAGCGGGGATGTGGTGGCAGAAGTCACAGGACGCAAGCGCCGGATTGTGCGGACGTTTGAGGGGCGCCTGAAGGTCGAGAATAGACCTGCCTCCTCCAACCTCGGCGAAACCCAAGCCTTCATGGATGATACCAAGCGCATCCTGGTCTTTTCAGACGCAGGTGGCACCGGGCGCTCGTATCACGCGGATCTTGGTGCGAAGAACCAGCGGTTGCGCGTGCACTATCTGCTGGAGCCGGGCTGGAAGGCTGACAACGCGATTCAAGGTCTAGGACGCACCAACAGGACCAATCAAGCGCTGCCGCCCTTGTTTCGCCCCGTTGCCACAAACGTCAAAGGCGAGAAGCGATTTTTGTCCACAATTGCCCGACGCCTCGACACGCTTGGTGCGATTACAAAGGGCCAACGTGAGACCGGCGGACAGAACATGTTCCGCGCCGAGGACAATCTTGAAAGCCCCTATGCGCGCGCGGCACTGCGCCAGTTCTTCTACAAACTGCGCGCAGGTAAGATCGATGCCTGCTCTTTCGCGCGGTTTCAGGAAGTGACGGGGCTAACCCTTGATGATGCCGACGGGTGCATGAGAGAGGTCCTTCCGCCCATCCAGCAGTTCCTCAATAGGTGTCTTGCGTTGAAGATTGGCATGCAGGACGCAATCTTTGACGCCTTTGGCGAACTGCTCTCCGCGATCATCGAAGATGCGCGACAGGCGGGTACGCTAGATGTTGGTCTTGAAACCCTGCGCGCCGAACGGTTTGTGATTGTCGATCGTAAGGTCATTTTTGAGCATGAAGCGACGGCCGCGACGGCAACAGCGCTTACGATTGAACGAACGGACCGCAACGAGCCGCTGACGCTCACCAAGGCGAAGTCCATTTGCGCCAGAACGCCAAATGCAAAGCTCTGTTGGAACGCCAATTCAAAGCGTGCGGGCCTGATGACGCAGGCGCCAGCATACATGGATGAGGATGGTGTTCCGATCCGTCGGATCAAACTGCTACGTCCAATGACCTATGATTTGTTCGAATTGGGTGAGTTCAACATGTCAAACTGGCAGGAAGTCGATGATACGACGTTTGAACAGGTCTGGCAGGCCGAGGTCGATGCCGTACCGGAGTTCACGACTTCCAAAATCACGCTGATCTGCGGCCTTCTCCTGCCGATCTGGGATCGTCTGCCTGCCGAAAATATGCGGATTTACCGTCTGCAAACCGAGGACGGTGAACGCGCTATCGGGCGGTTGGTATCTCAGGAGCAGCTGATCAACGTTTATGCGAGACTTGGGCTCGACAATGACATCCAAATGGAGCCCGATGAAGTTCTGCGCGCCGTGATGGAGACCCGTGCCACACTGAACCTCGTAAACGGCTTCCAACTGCGCCGCTCGCTTGTCATGGGCCAGCCCAGATTGGAAGTCATCGGTGCCACGGGCGCGATGCTCGCCGAATTGAAAACCATGGGCTGCTTTACCGAAGTGATCCAATGGAAAACGCGGGTATTTCTACCCTCAGAAAACACTGATGCATTGACTGCCCTCTTGGCGCGCTTTCCCGTTGGCATCGCTGTCGGTGACACGGCGCAATGACGGGGCGCGTTTCGGTTGCTGAGATTGCAGCAGACCTTGGGGCGCGAGCAGAGAGTTTCTGCCGCGCCTATTTCGCGGAGGGACAGCGTCAGGGCAATTATTGGCAAGTTGGCGATACGTCAGGTGCCGCGGGCCGCAGCCTTGTTATCCGCTTGAACGCGGGAGATGGGCGCAAGCCGGGTGGCTGGACGGACTACGCCACAGGTGAATTTGGTGACCTCATTGATCTGCTGCACGCCAAGCTTGGATCACGATCCCTGCATGAAACCCTTCTTGAGGCTCAGCACTTCCTCGGAAACGCGCCGCTTCCCGAAAAACGGACGTCCAAGAGGAAGTTGAAAGATGATGGTGCGGCCGAAACCAAACGCATTGCATCAGCACGCAAGCTCTTTGCTACTGGCAGGCCTGTCTTTGGAACTGCGGCAGCGGCCTATCTGCACCGACGCGCTCTCATGCGCTTCGGGCCTGCCTTGCTCTTTCACCCACGGGTCTACCTGCGAGGTGATGACTTAGACTCAAATCATCCGTGGCACTCCCCTGCCCTTCTGGCGAAGATCACGGACAATCAAGGCAACATTACGGGATGTGCTCGGACATATCTCGATCCGACGATTGGCGGGATTGCAGATCTGCGCAATCCCAAACGGATACTGGGACAGCTTCATGGCTACGCAATTCGGTTTTGGGCAGGGTCTAATCTTGGCGATTTGATCGTCGGCGAAGGTCTTGAGAACACGCTGTCAGTTGGCACAGCCCTTCCTGAGTTCAACCTCGCCTCCTGTCTGACCGCAACGCATCTTGGCCTCTTCATTCCACCGTCAGGCATCAAGCGCATCTGGATCGCACGAGATAACGACGTGGCGGGAGAACGCGCTGCGCAAACTCTTGCATCCAATCTGGGATTATCGGGCATTGAGTGTAGGCACTTGGTCCCAGAGCTTGGTGATTTCAACGAAGATCTGTTGGCATTTGGCAGAGTCGGGCTTCGCAACACGCTTCTTGCAGCCATGAAGGGATAAGTGTCTGAGAATATGAGGTAAAGCGTAGTCTTTGGGGTGTATTTTGTCAGTGGCAGGCGTTCCAAAACGTTCAATCCGATCCCGTTTGGATAAGGGGAGCGATGGGCCTACGGGTCGGAGCTGAGTGCTCCTCGCTCAAACCGCAATGCGCCCCCATCAGAAAATTCCCCTGCCCCGCCAAAGAAAGAAGGCGGGCCATTCCTCGCGAAACAATTTTCTGCCGTGTGCGCATTCTCCGCTGCGCTGCGATCCAAAGGGATGCGGTCCGGTCGCCGCCGGCCCTGTTATCGCCCAATCCAAATCGGGTCAGATCAAACAGAGGAACAAGACCATGCCCCTTCAAGACAAAACCAACCCCGAAGATCACGGCCTCACATCCGCAATCCTCGACCACCTCGCTCTTCATGGCGCAAAGCCCGGACCAGATGAGACCGATCATCGCCCCCTGCCCCAGCCGGATCAGGTCGAACTCGCCATGGCGACGCTCTTTGACACCACCATCAGCCTGCTCGACGACAGTCAGTTGGAAGACAACCTCGAAGAAATGCTCTGGTCCCTCACCTCGCTGTTTCATCGCCGCCTCACCCATCTGCAAAGGCGTCTTGATGACAATGAATGCGATGTCCGTGAAAGCATGAGCGCGCAAGACGGCTCCGAGGTCGCCTCGGTCGAGCTGGAACGCCTGCAAATGATCGGGTTGAAGCTCTGGGACCACCGCGACGCCTTCGAGCAAATGCGCGATCTGGCTTGTGACCACTTCTCAGCTGCGACAGGTTCGCCTTGGATGCCCCGAACCGGATCAAAGGTTTCGCACAGAGGTCTGACATCCGCAGTCGTAGACAGTCGGGCCTTTCTGTCAGCCAAGCGCCGCAAAGAAACCGAAGTGCATTGCCCTGAAGGCACCCGCATCGCGTTCTCAGGCGGGGACTATCAAGCCTACGATCTCATTTGGGCCGTTCTTGATGCGACGCATCAGAAATACCCTGACATGGTCTTGCTGCATGGTGGTACGCCCAAAGGAGCCGAGATGATCGCAGCGCGTTGGGCAGATGCACGGGGTGTAACGCAGGTGGTGTTCAAGCCCGACTGGAAAAGCCACGGCAAAGCAGCCCCCTTCAAGCGCAACGACAAGATGTTGGAAATCCTACCTCAGGGTCTCATCGCAACGCCAGGGTCAGGGATCACCGAGAACATCGTCGACAAAGCACGCAAGCTCGGGATCCGCGTGAAGAGGATTGGGGTGTAGGGTTGTGTGGATTGACTGAGTTAGGCGTCTCGCTTCAGCGTCAGTCGCCTCCCCCGCCCTTTCAGGCTCGGTGATATTGATCCAGAGTCGCTATTGCGAAATACCGTTCCGTCGTCGAAAAAACTTATGACGTTAGCCTCTTGGCCCAGCCAGATGGCCGCCAAATCCGATCGCCAGACAAATGAAGGACGCCCTCCAATGAGTTTACAGCTGTAAACTTCGACTGATTTGGTGGATAGTCAATAGTGTCTTATCTTGCGCGTTGCGCTATGATAGACACTAAATGTAAGAAAACCGTTGACTTAGAGAGGTGAATCGCACCTTTTATCCCCAAGTGGCGCGAAAAAAGCCACATTGAGCAAATTGGGGCAACCAG
>NZ_CP084957.1 GCF_022788655.1 Sulfitobacter indolifex
ATGAACGAGCAGCGGATCAGAATGGATCAAAAAATCCAAACGATGGCGACACGTCTAAGCAAATCGCTTGATGTGAATATGCGCAAGTCGTTTCTACCTGATGAACGAAAGTCTCTCAGACGCTTCTCATCCACGGAAGTTGCCCAGATCCTCGGGGTAAGCCAAGATTTTTTGCGGAAGATGTTTTTCGAGGACAAGCTCGATCTCGGTGATATCGAGACAGACGCCCGCGGCCGCAGGTTCTACACTGCAGAGCAAATCGATATAGCGCGCCACGAAATAGCCCGGTCAAGCACCAAGTTCCAGCATATCGTTCCTCGTCGTCGGGATGGGGAGCATATCCAGATCATTTCGATCGCCAACTTCAAAGGGGGGGCCGGGAAGACGACAACGGCGATCCATCTGGCCCAAAAGCTTGCCCTTGATGGTTATCGAGTTCTGGCAATCGATCTCGACCCACAAGCCTCAATGACCACCATGTTCGGTTTCCGGCCGGAAATCGACTTCCCTGAGGCCGGAACGGTGTACGATGCCCTCCGGTATGAGGACCCTATCCCATTTAGAGACGTTGTGCGCAAAACGTATTTCCACAACCTCGATCTAGCCGCGGCCGGCTTGTTGCTCTCTGAGTTCGAGACCGAAACCGCACACGCGCTTCGAAACAATATCAGGCCGCCGTTCTATCAGCGGCTTGCTCTTTGCATTAATGAAGTCGAGACAGACTACGACATTGTCGTCATCGACTGCCCACCGCAACTCGGGTTTACCACACTATCGGCTTTGGTAGCGTCGACATCCCTAGTCGTCACTGTCATTCCAAGCATGCTTGACGTCGCCTCGATGGCCCAATTCCTGCAGCTCACATCCAGCCTCATGGCAACAATTGCTGATGTGGGCGCATCGCCCGACTGGGACTTCATGAGATTTCTAATCACTCGTTTCGAGCCCAATGACGGCCCCCAAACTCAGATGGCGGCATTCCTGCGGACCATGTTCACGGATGACGTTCTTACTCAGCCTTTCCTGAAATCCTCCGCAGTCTCTGACGCTGGACTCACGCAACAGACACTGTTCGAGATCGCCAGAACGGATTTTCATCGCCAGACGTACGATCGGGCTATCGAGTCCATCAACGGGGTTGTGGCGGAGGTCGAAGGGCTCATCAAAACGGCATGGGGGCGTAAGTAATGGCCCGCAAAGTCACATTCGACATTCCCGAGGATGAAGAAAAGCAGCAGAGCTCGTCGATTTCTCCGACTCGAACCCAGTCACGAGCCCCTGCCCTTTCGGGAATGGCCCGTTCTCTTCAGGATGCGGCACAATCTTCAATTCAAGAAATCAGTACCGACCTTATTGATGATTCCGAGTTCCAGGATCGTCTGGCCCTGGATGACGAAGATGACATCAGGGAACTGGCTGAAAGCATTGACAAGCAGGGACAGCTTATCCCGATACTTCTGAGCCCCGAAGGGGGGCGGTACAGGATCATCTATGGGCGCAGGCGATTAGCCGCCCTTCGACTTATCGGCAAGCCCGCAAAGGCTCTCATCAGAGGCTTGGATGAGGATCAAGCGATTCTTGCACAAGGCCAAGAGAACAGCTTCCGAAAAGACCTCAGCTGGATCGAGAAAGCCCTGTTTGCACGTTCTCTCATAGAGTCCGGCAAGGATGAGGGACTGGTCTGTGACGCCCTCAACATCGATCAGAAAGCCAGGAAAGCCGGTGACAAGCTCACGGGACTTGCTCGCATGAAACAAGTCACTTCCTGTATTCCGACTGAACTCATCCAAAAGATCGGGGCGGCACCCGGGGTTGGACGGGATCGTTGGTATGCTGCCGCAAAGGCTTATGAGAGCCTTGGCTTCTCTGGAGATGAAGGGTTTCCGGCCGGAAACCGAGAATTCCATGATGCTCTCATGGAATCCAGAGGTTCAGGCAAGACCTCCGACGAACGCTTTGCGATCTTCGAAGGGCTCCTAAAACAGCACAAGCCCCCTGCCCCATCGGCAATCAAGACAAAACTCGGGATGGTGAAGGTCACCAAAAGAAATGTGATCATCACCGTCAAGAACGGAAATGACGGGCTTCATAAGTGGATCTCTGAGAATCCAGAGGCCGCTCTTCTAGCGTTGGCGAACGCGAAGGCCGCTGGTCCAGGGCAGATCATTACCCCAGAGAAAATGGAACCCATAGGTAACCCAGTCTCCGGCAGGGATCAGGATCTTGATGGTCCTGACATAGACGATAACAAAAACTGAGCAGAAAGGAGGACAGGCCAGAAAAGGAAAGACCCCCCGAAAGCAGTGCTTCCGAAGGGCCTCGATTAGCTTAGACACCTGATTGATACCCCGAAGCCGAATCGTTTTCAACACCGTTCGCGGTGAACGGGGAAGCTTTTTCAGCCGAAATCATCATGAGACAGGTATTTTCTCACACACCCGCCTTGGCGGAACGATCTACTATACCCGGTACGAACCCGTACAGGGTAATCGAGCCAATCCGAGCGATTCGCAAAGAACTCGGTCTGACACCAAATGACCTGGTAACACTGCAGGCCTTGATCAGCTTCATGCCGAAGAAGGCCGGACAAACAGCTCCAATGACTATCGTCTTTCCCTCAAACGCATCATTGTCTGAGAGAACGAACGGCCTGAACGAGAGAACGATTCGACGGTGTATCGGACACCTCGTGGATGCCGGGCTGATCCAGCGCAGGGATAGCGCAACCCGCAAACGGTTCCCTCTTCGCTACGGTGGATTGATCAGAGATGCCTTTGGCTTCGATCTGCAGCCAATGTATGATCGGGAAAGAGAGTTCACCGAACACGCAGAACAGCTTGTGGGCGATCAGGAAAAGCTACGGTCACTCAAGGCGGAGGCACTGGCCCTTCGTGTCGAGGCTTTGCGCCAAGCAAAGGATGTTGAGACTGTCTCATTTCTCCAGAACGTACGAAACATCCTACGCCGTGCAACTCTCAAAGCCGACGAAATCATAGAGCTTATCAAGAGGCTGGCAGAGTTGGTCGGAGCGACCATCAGAGAGTTTCCGGCCGGAAACCATGACGCTCAGGAAACAATGCCCGACCAAATGTCCGGCGACGACGGACAAAATGTCCGGCACGTAGAACCCACAAGATTGAATATAAAAAAAGATAGAGCAGATGCACACTGCACCTCTGGTTTTCAGGAACGCCGAGATCCAACAATTATGGCATGGACGGACCTGAAAAACATATCGGACTTCTTCCCGCATGAACCAAGAGATCATCAATCAGTTCTCGAAATATTGGCCGATGTCGGAAGATTGCTAAGAATAGAACAGGGCAGGATCATGAAACACCTTAGAGAACGAGGTCCAGGGCAGCTCCTTATTGCACTCAACGAATTAATTTTGAGAGCCAGCTTAGGACAGGTGAAAAACAACAACGCCTACCTTGATGCTATGATGAGGCAAGGAAACTGATGCTCTTGCCACATAAACTCGACCGGCTGGTGAGTCTGCATAGCCATCGAAGATCAAGAGACAATTGCGGCACACTTCAGATCACCCGCGTCAGGTGCAAGTCTGGAATGTTGTAGCTTATCATGGAACAAGAAGCCATTCTAGGTTTGCTAGATGTTCACAGACGCCTCGGCCCAAGTGGCCAACCTTACCGTCGTGTTTGTCTGTGTTAATGCTTATAACGCCGAGGGTGATACAATGCTGCTCGATTGGCTGGTGACGGATGAACAAGCGACCCATACCAAACTACTCTCCGAGTATCAGGCCTTGGAAGAAGAGTACGCTAGACAAGATGAACCCCCCGAGATTGATACTCAGCTTGGCGTGTTGGAAGCAGAGATCCAAAAGATCGAGATCCGGCCGTTAGCCTTCAATCCGACAGACATCGGGCGGGCAGGGGCCTTCGTCATGTTTGACCGCTACGGCGCGCTGGCAGTCTCTCGCGGCTACGACCACCTGACCTCGGACGAGTCCGTTGAAGACGGCAACACCGCCTAAGAGTACGCCTACACTGGACCGTGCGGCGGTTCGGATGACACATGGGAGGGCTCAACCCATCTCTTGCAGAATATCCAGAATGTACGTATATTCTGCACGAATGGAGACCCAGATCATGCATGAGCTTCCCGAGTTCAAGGCGGCCGACCTGACGCGGCACACAAGTGACCTGTTTGACGCGGCCATTCGGTCGCCGATTGCGATCACCAAGCATCGCAAGCCGAAATTCGTGCTGATGAGCATGGACCAGTACCAGCAGCTCGCGCGGGGGGCCACGCAACAGGCTCATATGGTTGACGAGATGCCCGAGGATCTCAAGGCGCTGATGATTGAAGGGCTCGAGCGGGACTTGACGCGGGCGGATGACTAAGCCGAGTGCGGGAGAGGTTTTCCGCTACCCGTTCCTATGGAAACGCGAGCAGATGGCGGGCGAGACCGAGGGCCGCAAGACACGGCCTGTCTGTATCGCCGTCACTGTCGCCAAGTCCGATAGCGAGACCGTGGTGTTCATCCTGCCGATCACGACGCAACCGCCCTTGCCCTCGCGCAAGTGCATCGAGGTGCCACAGATCGAGTCGCAGCGTGTGGGGTTGGAGACCCATGTCCGCAAATGGGTCATGCTGGACAAGATCAACACCGATATTCTGGAGCGGTCCTATGTCTGGGAGGACCGCACGCCCATCGGCGCGTTCAGTTCCGTCTTCACATTCAAAATCCAGTCCAGCCTGATCGCGCTTGCCAGGTCGGGCGGGGCATCGATTGTTGATCGGCTGAAGTAGTCTCAATCACCGCAGGGGCTACCCAGCTTCATTTGTTCCCATCGATCCATTTTGACATCAGCCCCTTGTCGCGGAAACACTCATCCGGGACGGCGCGGCGTTTGATCCGGGCGAGACGCTCGGCGAAGGCGACCTGCTTCGATGTCGGGCGGCTGTCCTGCGCGCCCGGGTTCAACTTGGCTTGTGCGTCGATCCAGGCACTCAAGGAGCGCCGATCTTGCTGAACCTCCCACGGCAGAAGCGTCTGGTTGCGCAGGGCCAGCAACCGCGCATAGGCAATCTGCTTTGGCGTCGCGGGCAGGGCGTAAGTAGTGCTTTCCATCGGGGATTTCCCTTCTTAGCTCGGTTCTTAAAAAAGAACATAACGGGAACAAATACAAGCCACCTCCGGAAATCATGGGGTTTGAGAGGAAGAGGAGGGCCGGAGAGGGTCAGGCCTGAGGGTGTCGGAGAGAGGGTACCCGAAAGAGGGTTGAACCGGCTTGATCCTGTTCCTCATCGGGGTCTGATGCCGGAAAGTGCAGGATCCTGCGTTCTCATGAGCTTCGCATTTAACAATCTCCGGCATCAGATCCCTAAAGAGTGAAAGTGTCCTTCGGGTTTTGTGACTGACGGATGAGGGCCTTTGGGGTCCCTCAGATGGGTCCGGGCCGGGTTCCGGTCTGTCTTTCCTGATTAAGGGCATTCCCATGCAAACAGGTGTCTTGCGCGTGTTGCGCGCGACCGCTGCCTCGTCGTGGCGACACAAGGAACTACGCCGAACCGGCCAGACGGGGCAGTCACAACGGCGCGAGCGCGAGACTGTCCTGCGTGACCTCGGCTATCTGAAGCAGGCGGCGTCATTGCCAAACGCGCATATGATCTGCGGAGAGGGCGGGACATTCATCCATCTTGGTTGGACCACCGTGTCGACCTTCGCGCCGATCGAGCGCTTTCCCTTGGCCACTCTTGCGGTCGCACGAGGGACCCCGTTCATCGATGTCCGGCCCGTCACCGATGTCATTGCCTTCGCGAACTTGCCGCGGGTGGCGCGGGACGGATCGGACGACTCTGAACCTTGGGGTCCCGGCAGGTCCGTGTCGCTGACCACCTACATCGACATGGTCGAAGCCCTCGGTGCCAGGATCATCAACGATCCGCGGCCCCGTCAGTCAATCTAATCACCATTTCCTCTCACAAAAACTCGAAAGGAGGCCAGCCATGGCCCGATCCCGCACGCCCAAATTCGATGCCTCCGAGGTCATCACAAACGAAATCGTCCGCATCATTGAGCGCGGCGTTCTGCCGTGGCGCAAGCCCTGGACCGCAGGCGGCAGCTCTCGTCCCCTGCGCGTGGGCGGTGAGCCCTACCAGGGGGTCAACAACTTCCTGCTGACCATGCGAACGGTGATGGCAGGCCACAGCTCGCCTTTCTGGATGACGCTGCCGCAGGCCAATGCCTTGCACGCAAAGGTCCGCAAGGGCGAAAAGTCCTCGGTCGTGATCTATTACGGTCAAAGTCGGAAAGACGCCGATGGCGAGGACGACCGCAGCGACGGAGATGATCGCTCCGAGGAGGCCCGCATCTTCCGCTTCCAGAAATCCTACCGCGTCTTCAACGCCTGCCAGATCGAGGGCTTGCCCGAGAGCTTCTTCCCCGATCCGGAACCCGTGCCCGAGCATCCGCCGTCCGAGCCCGTCACGCACATGCAGGCGTTTTTCGATGCCATCGACATCACAACCGTCTTCACGGGCACGGAGGCGTACTATTTGCCGCCCGTGGACAAGGTCTACATGCCGTCCATCACGCGGTTCCAGGATCCGCGCAATTTTTACGGGGTCTGGACCCATGAGCTGGCCCATGCCACGAAGGCCCCCCATCGACTGAACCGTGATTTCGGGTTCTCGAAGTTTGGCAACACGTCCTATGCGCGCGAGGAGATCGTCGCGGAATTGACCTCGGTGTTCTTGGGGCAGACGCTCGGCTTCACGGCGCATACGCTCGAGATGAATGCCGCCTACCTGCACAACTGGTTGCGCGTCCTTCGGTCGGACAAGGGTGCGATCTTCAAGCACGCCGTGGACGCGCAGCGGGCCTGCGACTATCTGATCGCCAGATCTGAAGCGGGTAGGGCAGGGCGCAGCGCCGAGGCCGCGTGACCACACGGAGAACGGAGTCGTCCATGTCACGCAAGGAACCCAAGACGCTGCGGGTGGCCTGCTTCGAAGACGGCCGCCGCAAGATCATCACCTTCAAACGCAGTGCCTATTGGTGGAGCCGGTCCGAGGGCGCTTATCCGCTCTCGGCAGCGCTCGAGAGCATCACGGACCAGGGCGGCTGGATCGCAACCATTCCCAACCCGAATTACAGACCCAAGGGGCTGTTCGGGTAGGGCACCTTCTCCTTCGGCCCTGCCGCCAAGCGGAAAAGAAAAAGCAGGCTTTGGGAAGGGTGTTTCAACTTCTCAAAGGAGATCCCCATGTCCATGACCGTTCAACCCCAGCCAGACCGTCCGGATCCGACGGTGATCGCGGCGCAGAACGACGCGTTTCGCAAGCTCGCGTGCCTTGGAGTGCCGCCCGCGCAGCCCATCCAGGGCCGGATGCATGTCACCCGCTCGCTTATGGAGGCCGGCGATGGCTTCATGGCCGAGGCGGTCAAGGCAACCCGTGAGTTTGCCACGTTCGAGCCTGAGAATGATCCCGAGGGCTTGCACGATTTCGGGGCGGTCGAGATCCGGGGCGAGACCGTGTTCTGGAAAATCGATCTCTATGAGGCAGACTCGGATTTCCGCTACGGGGCTGAGACCCCGGACAATCCCGCCACCACCATGCGCGTGCTGACCATCATGCTGGCGCGCGACTGGTAGAAGGGCAGGGGACACCCCCTCCTGAAACCCCAGGCGATGAAGGCCCACTGACCCCTCAAAGGGAGAGTGGGCCTTTTGTCGTGGTGATCCCTGAAGCCGGGGATTGGTCACGCGCGTGAGCGCGCGGGCCACACCTCACCCACCTGGAAGGATATCCCATGACCACAAGCTTTGCCCCTCTCACCGTCGCTATCGGCGATCTGGTCCCGCATCCCGCCAATGTGCGCAGCAACGCGCCGGAAACCTATGACCCCGAGAACATCGCGCATCTGAAGGCCAGCATCGCCGTGCTGGGCCTGCTCCAGCCGCTCTTGGTCCAGAAGCTTGACGGCAAATATGCAGTGCTGGCCGGTGGCCGGCGCCATGCCGCGCTGAAGGAGCTGGTCGCCGACAAGGTCGCCAAAGGGTTCACTGCGAAAACCAAGATCGACTGCCGCCTTGTGCCGGAGGACTGTGACGTGACCACGGCGCTGTCGCTCGCCGAGAACATCACGCAAGCCCCGATGAACGCAATCGACGAGTTCGAGGCTTTCGCCCGGATGATGGGGGTCGACGGCCAGACGCCCGAGACCATCGCAAAGACCTTCGGCACCACGGTGGCCGCCGTGAAAGGCCGGTTGCGCTATGGCCTGATCCACCCCGACATCCGCGCCGCGGCGCGGGGCAAGGTGATCACGCTCGACACGATGAAGGCCTTCGCCGAGCACCCGAGCCAGGAGGCGCAGCGCGAGGTCTTCGAGGCGCTCACGAAAGACGGCGGCTATCTGCAGGCCTATACCGTCCGTCAGGCCCTCAAATCCCGCGGCGTGCAGGTTAGCGATGATATCGGGGCTTTCGTGCGCGAAGACTACGAGGCGCGTGGCGGTGCCGTCGCAGCTGACCTTCTGGAAGAGCATTCCGTGCTTGAGGATGCGGCGCTGGTCGAGACCATCCTGCTTGAGAAGCTCGGGGCTGCTGCCGAAGAGGCCCGCATAAAGCTGGGCTTTGCCTGGGCCGATGCGATGGTCCGCTATGATTACGCGACCATGGCCGACTACGGCCGCGTCTATCCCGGCCCGATCGAGCCTGATGAGGCTGCCCAGAAGCGCATCGATGAGATCACCGCCGAGCTTGAGAAATTGCAGATCGAGATGGAGGATGAGGGGCTCGAGGACGGTGCCTACAACGTGCTTTACGAGCGCGTGGACGCCTTGGAAGAGGAAGCGCGCGATCTGCAGGAGGCCTACAGCACCGAGGACCTCGCGCGGTCTGGGGTGATCGCGTCGTGGCAAGGTGGGCAGATCACGCTCCATGTGGGCCTCGTCCGCCCGAAAGACACCGTCAAAGAGGAGGGCGCGCGCGGCTCCTCGGCAAGCCCGACCGCGGAGGAGGCCCCAGACGCCGGCGAAATCAGCTACCCGGCCTCACTGGCTGAGGACCTCAAGACAGAGCGGGCCATGGCCCTTGGCGCTGCGATGGCGCTGCATCCGGAGGCCACGCTCGATCTGACGCTCTTCAAGCTGGTGAGCGACGTTCTTGCCAGCGGAACGAGTGTCACGCAGGCGATCAAGATCGATGCCCGCAAGGAATACCGCAGCCATGCCAAGATGGACGAGATCGACGAGACCTCGCTCGAGCAGGTGGCGGCGGCGCATGATGTGCTTGATCTCTCGTGGCTAGATGACGCCCGCGCGCCCGCTGATCAGTTCGCGGCGTTTCGCGCGCTGGAGACAGGGGAGAAGGCCAAGCTCGTGGCCTATGCCACGGCCAGCACCACGCAGTCCTGCTTCGCGCGGGACCCGCGGCGCGACAGCCTGATGCATGACTTCGAGATCGAGATCATGCCCGATATCCGCGCCCACTGGACGCCGAACGCGGCGCTCTTCAACCGCTTCAAGAAGGCTTGGCTCCTGAAGATCCTCGGCGAGGATCTGGGTCTCGCCCAGGAGGCTGTGACGCTCGCCTCGTCGAGCAAGAAAGAGATCGTCGCCTTCTGCGACAAGCTCTTTGCCGAGCCCTTCGCCACGCTCACCGACGCGCAGCGCGCTGCCGTTGCCGCCTGGTGCCCGCTGATGATGCAGACCGCCGGTGTCGCCTTTGATGAGGCGGAGCCCGCTGCGGAAACCCCGGAGCCTGACAGCGAGATCGCGCAAGCGGCCTGAGCCATCACGCGACCCGCGCGAGGCATTCCCCGCGCGGGTCGACCCTTCCAAACCACACAGAAAGACATCCCCATGGCTATTCTCAAGTTCTCTGCCTCCGCTGTTGCGGCGCAGATCGCCCATGCACGCGCCTGCAAAACCTTCTTGCCCAACTGGAACGGGCCCGTGGACAGGCCGGCCTTGATCCTGATCGTCGGCAATGGTGTGCATTTGCGCTCAAACGGCATCGATGGCACGACCACCCGTATCGTCACCACCGAACAGGCCGATCCGTCCTTTGCTTTCGCCGACGGCATGAACCCGTTTCGGGACACCGACTGGATGGCGCAGCGCCGAATGGCGTTCCGCGATCTGACCGGCCAGTTCTACACCGACATCCTGGATGACGTGCAGGTGCTCATCGAGAGGGGGCGGGGGGCGATCCGGCTCGCCACCGATGGCCACAGCATCCGCGTCTTCGTGCGCCGGGCCTCGGATTATCTCATCGGCGGGACCTACGAGGTGCCGTCAGGCCTCGGCGGCACCTTCCGGGTCATCCTCAAGGATGCCTGCGACACCTTCGCGATCGTGCAGAACTGCGGCAATTGCGAGGATTTTGACGCCATGCAGCCCTATCGCGTGCCGCTTGATGCGCTCATGGAGATCGACGATCGGAGGGCGGCATAGTGGGATGGCTTTTCTACACCGACGGCCGCGTTAAATCCTACGCGGATGAGAAGGCGGAAATTACACGGCTCTGCACCTTCGAGGGCGACACGCGCAGAACCGAACTGGTCAAGGCCTGCAAGGTCGCCTCCACCTGGTATGCGGCGGCAAGGGTCACCAATCTCGACGGCACCGCTGTCGAAGACGCGACCTATATGACCGATGCGGATGACTCCATCACGTTCGGGGCTGTCTTCCTCACCCGATACGATGACGGCTGCTGAGGCTACAAGGACATGGAGGAAAGTGCTGGCCCGAACGAATCTCGTGCTCCCCTTGGGCTGATCGAGCTCCTCTCCGACCTGAAAGACCCGGACAGCTACGCCCAGGACTGGCGCCAGCGCTGCCGGGATTGGGCGTCGATTCCAGACTACCAGGAAGGCGACAAGATCAGGCTCGCAGCGCCCGTGACGCTCACCGATGGCAGTACATGCCGGATCGTCACCGCGACCCACTACAGGCGGGGTCGGCAAAAGCGCCGCTGCTACCGCATCGAGGAAACCGGCGGGCTCGTGCGCCTGTCGAAAGCCTCGCTCGCGGGCTCGGAGCTGCTCAGCTCCGCGAAGGGTGCGGCCAGTCCTGTGTTGGCGGAGTATCTCGCGGGGCGAAATTAGGTCCTGCGCTCGACGGTTCATCGACCTGCCCGGCGACAGCAGATCCTGCGGCTTGTCTTGACAAGGCAATGCAAATGCATTACCTATCGCGGGCAGCAACGACCCTTTTCTTTCAGGAGACTGCCATGACAGCGCTCGCACAAGATGTCTCGAAACTCACGGATCGGTATCAGACGACCGTGCCGGCGGGTGTGCGCAAACAGCTCAAGCTGGGCAAGGGCGACCAGATTCGTTACTGCACCGAGCCGAGTGGCAGGGTCTATATCGAGCCCGTGCGCAGCGACGAGGAAGATCCCGTGCTCGGAGCCTTTCTCGATTTTGTCGAGGCCGATATCAAGGCGCATCCGGACCGCATTCGGGCGTTCGATGGGGCTTTGCATGACCGTCTTGCAGCACTGGTCGGAGACGTTGGTGTCGATCTCGATGCGCCGCTATCGCTCGAGGATGAATGAGCGGCGATAGCGTGCCCGCCCAAGCGCCCCTTGTCGTAAACGGATGGTCGATTTATGCGCATCCGCTCTTTCTGGAGCAGCTCGAAGGGCTGACCCTGGAGGTCGAGGCGCGCAAGGCACGCGATCCCAAGACTTGGCGCAAGAAAAATTCCACGAAACGGTTGGCCGCCATCTTCAAGCTGGTCACCGAGGCCATACCGGCGGATCCGGGTGCCGCGGCCTTCCGGCAAGGCGGCACACTCGGCGATCACCGCAAGCACTGGTTCCGGGCGAAATTTTTCCAGCAGTATCGGTTGTTCTACCGGTTCAACAGCGATGCGAAGGTCATCGTGGTGGCATGGGTGAACGATGACAAGACCCTGCGCGCCTATGGCAGCAAGACGGATGCCTATGCGACGTTCAAAGGGATGCTGGAAGATGGCAACCCACCTGACAATTTCGACGCGCTCTTGAAAGAAGCAGCGGCGGCGGACAAGCGGTTCGAAACTTCCCTTGAAGCGGCGCCAGATCGGTAAGTGGGCCAGCTTGCTGTGACGCTATGGCATTATCGTTTACGACGCCACGCTGGAAGATGTAGCATCGGCTGTTAATACGGTCGGAGAAAGCACAATGGACGAAACGGAAAAGGATGGGCAGCACCTCGGTCTAGAGGAGCAATGCGCGCCTGACCTGACGGGGCACCGTTTCCCAATTGCTGTGCGCGTTGCAGACATGCCCGATGACCTCGGCAAGCTGCTGGATATCGGGCTCGAGGAGCATTTCCGTGGCCGCTGAAGCGAATTCTTATGACGCGTGGTTTTGCGCGCAGGTGCAGGCCGCGCTGGAGGATGCACGCGCCGGAACTTCACAGGTTCAGGTAATGCAGGCCGCGCAGGCTTTGATTGATGCGAAGCGCGAGGTCGAACCCAAGTCCTGACCAAGCCTTGGAGGTCAGCGCGGTCCGACCTCATCTCCCTGAAAAGCGAAAGCGGGCTTTTTGTCCTTTGGAACTCAGACCCTGATCCAAAGGAAAATCCCCATGTCCAAGCCCAAACCGGCAAACCCGGCTTTCCCAATCTCCGACACTGATCTCGCAAATGCCATCGCGCAGATCGGCACGGAGGTCGACCACCGACCCCTGCGCAGTTCAGCGCTCGCGCGCATTATGCGCGAGACGTTTCATGGCAGTGATGCTGGTGGTGCCTGGGACTGGCGGATGGCCTATGACCTGATGCAGGCTGCGGCAATCCAGGTGCTGCTGCGTGGGGACGGTGCAGCAGGCGACATCGCCGCTGCAAAGCTGCTTGCCTCGCGGCTCCTCACGGAAACCCGCCGGTCAGAGCAGCAGATCCGGCTGCAGCAGTTTTCCACGCCGCTGCCATTTGCGACCATGGCGGTTCGGGCCGCGGCGATCCGCAAGGGCGAGACCGTTCTGGAGCCCTCGGCTGGCACCGGTGCCCTGGCCGCTTTCGCCGCCCGCGCAGGTGCCACGCTTTTGCTCAATGAAATCGACCCCTTTCGCCAGCGCCTCCTGCGCGCGGTTTTCGGCGGCGAGGTGACGGGCCATGACGGCGAGCATATCGACGATCTGCTGCAGTCGCCGGTTCTACCCGACGTCGTGGTGATGAATCCGCCCTTCGCCTCCTCGGTCGATCGGTCGCGTGACAAGCACATCGCCGCCAAACATCTCATCGCGGCTGCAAAGCGTCTCGTGCCCGGTGGGCGGCTGGTGGCGATCATGCCGCCGGGATTCACGCCCGAACGCGATGCCGCGCATTGGTCCCGCGCCTGCGGTCTCCTGACGCCACGATTGGCGCTGACGATGCCGGGGCAGGTCTACCGCAAGCTCGGCACCTCTGTCGAAACCCAGCTGATGGTCTTCGACAAGGTGCAGGAGGACGGCGAGATGATCCGCGCCATTGTGTGCGATCTGGACGAAGCCCTTCCTTTTGTCGACGCCGCGGCCGCAACCCGGCCCGAGATGCGCCCCGCCCAACGGCCTGAAGCGATCCCTCACGGGCGGCCGACCGCTCCATCATCTGCCCCGCGCAAGACCGCCGCTGCGCCTGTCGCCGCCTCCAAAGCCCGGGCCAATGCCGTCCGTCCGCTCAGCTTTACAAGCTTCGATGTCCCGCGCGACAACACGCCCATCTCGGACATCTATGCGCGTTACCGGCCGCAGCGGATCGAGATCGCGGGTGCGCAGGAACATCCCACGCCGCTGGTCGAGAGCATCGCCATGGCCTCGGTTGCCCCGCCCATGCCCTCAAACACGGGCAGTGATGACTTGCGCCTGCCCGCACGGTTGGTCGAGGAGGGAGATCTCTCCGAGGCGCAGCTCGAGACCATCATCATGGCGCATGATGCCCATGGACGCGACCTGCCGGGGCGGATGCGCCTAGATGACGACCAGAACAAGCTGACGCGCGCTGATGATGACCCTAAAGCACGGGCCTATCGCCTCGGTTACTTCCTCGGCGACGGCACCGGCTGCGGCAAGGGCCGCGAATGCGCGGGGCTCATCCTCGTGAACTGGCTTGCCGGGCGCAAAAAGGCGATCTGGGTCTCCAAATCCGCCACGCTTATCGAGGACGCGATCCGCGACTGGACCGATCTCGGCGGCTCGCCAGCCGACATCCAGCCGCTCTCCAAGTGGAAACCGGACCAGCCCGTCCCGATGGGCGACGGTATCCTCTTCGTCACCTACGCCACGCTGCGGTCCGCGGGCAAATGCGGCACCACGCGACTGAGCCAGATCCTCGACTGGATGGGCGCAGACTTTGAAGGCGTCCTCGCTTTTGATGAGGCCCATGCCATGCAGAATGCCGCAGGGTCAGAGCAGGGCAGGGGGGTCAAGCCCTCGCAGCAGGGTCTTGCGGGCCTGCGGCTGCAACTGGCAGCACCCCGCGCTCGCGTCTTCTACATCTCGGCCACGGGCGCCACGAGCGTCCACAACCTCGCCTATGCCGCGCGGCTCGGTCTCTGGGGGCAAGGGCCCGAATACCCCTTCCCGAGCCGCGAGAGTTTCGTCTCGGCCATGGAAGCCGGCGGTGTCGCCGCCATGGAGGTGGTCGCGCGTGATCTCAAGACGCTCGGGCTCTACACGGCCCGCGCCCTCAGCTTTGATGGCGTGGAGTATGACGTGCTCGAACATGCGCTGACCCCGGCCCAGATCGAGATCTACGACGCCTATGCAGGTGCGTTTCGGACGATACACCACAATCTCGAGGCTGCCCTGACGGCGACCGGTGTCAACGATGCTTCGGGAGAGACCAATGCCTCGGCCGCACGCGCCTCGGCCAAGTCCCGTTTCGAGAGCACGAAGCAGCGTTTCTTCAATCATCTGCTGATGGGCATGAAGGCCCCGACCATCATCCGCGCCATCGCGGACGATCTGGCGGCAGGCAATGCTTGCGTCATCCAGGTTGTCTCGACAGGCGAGAGCCTGCTGAAGCGTCGGCTTGAGTCGATGGACCCGGAGGATGAACTCGTCGAGGGTGCCTTGACGCCGCGCGACTATGTTCTGGGCTACCTCGAACAGGCCTTCCCGATCCATGCGCAAAAGCTGGTCGAGATCGACGGCAATATGGTGGCGGAACCTTTGCGGGATGAGACCGGGGCGCTCGTTGTCTCGCGCGAGGCGCTCGCCCTGCGCGATGCGGCCATGATGGAGTTGATGACGCTGGCGCCGATCCCCTCGGCGCTCGATCAGATCCTCTGGGCTTTTGGCGACGAGGCCGTGGCCGAAGTGACCGGAAGGTCGATTCGACCTCTGAAGGCGGACGATGGCCACCTCTTCATCGAAAAGCGCGCCGCCAGCAGCAATTCGTCCGAGACCCAAGCCTTCATGGACGGCGAAAAGGATATCCTGATCTTCTCCGATGCGGGTGGGACGGGCCGCTCCTATCATGCGGCACAAACGGCGAAGAACCAGAAGCGGCGGCGGCACTATCTTCTGGAGCCCGGCTGGCGCGCCGATGCGGCCATCCAGGGGCTCGGCCGCACGCATCGCTCGGCTCAGGTCAGCGCGCCCTTCTTCCGGGTTTGCACCTCCGATGTGCATGGCGAAAAGCGTTTCACCTCGACGATTGCCAAACGCCTCGACCAGCTGGGGGCCTTGACCAAGGGCCAGCGCGAGACCGGCTCGCAAGGCATGTTCCGGGAGGAGGACAATCTCGAAAGCCCGATCGCACGGGCCGCACTGCGTGGCTATTTCGCCGATCTGGCCGCCGGGCGTGCCGAGGCAATGAGCTACGAGAGCTTCACCGACTGGACGGCCCTGCGGCTGATCGACAAGGACGGGGTGCTCCTTGAGGAGCTTCCCCCGATCCAGCGGTTTCTGAATCGGGTGCTTGCCCTTCCCATCCACATGCAGAACGCGCTCTTTGGCGAGTTCATGCGCCGGATCGCTGATCAGACCGAACGCGCGCGGGCGGCGGGCACGCTCGATCTCGGCGTCGAAACCTTGCGCGGCGAAAAGATCGAGCAGGTCTCCACAGAGGATCTCTGGACCTGCCCGAAATCCGGCGCCGTGACGCGGATCATCGGGCTTGAGGTGACGGACCCGGTCCATGTCCTGGGCGCCGAAGAGGCCATATCGCGCAATCCGGACAAGCTGCCAATGGTGAATCGCGCCTCCGGTCGCGCGGCGCTCATCTCGGCGCGGCCGATGCAGATGTATGACGAGGACATCGTCACGCTGATGCGCAAGGCGGTGCGGCCCAACGGGTCGAGCTATCTGGAGGAGACGCGGTTCGAGTCCTCGGCCTGGGAAGAGATCGGCAAGCCTGAGTTCGCACGGCTTTGGGATGCCGAGGCGGGGTCCCTGCCGAAAACCACCACGACCAAGCTCTACCTGCTGACCGGGCTGCTACTGCCGATCTGGAAGGATATTCCAACCACCAATGAGCGCATCTACAGGGTCACGCCGGACGGGGCGACCGCCATGATCGGGCGCACGCTGAGCGAAGAAGGGGCGGCCGCGCTGCGCGCCCGCTTCCTCGTCTCCAACCCGCAAACGCCGCAGGAGATGCTGACCGCCGCCCTTGGCACCACCGCGCCGGTCGATCTGGGCCGGGGACTGACCCTGACCCGTCGCCGGGTCGCAGGCGAGATGCGCCTCGAGCTTGGCGGCGCGGACAAGGGCATGATCGAAGGCCTCAAGGCCATGGGGTGTTTCACGGAGATCATCGCCTTCCAGCTGAGGGTGTTCTTGCCGCATGGGGACGGGATCGACGCGGGAAGCATTCTGGCCCGGATCGTGGGGCAGGAAGCCGCCAGAGCGGCAGAACAAGCCGCCTGAAAAGTCAAAGGGGGCTTCCGGTCGGGCGTCGCGGATTTGGGTTTCACCGGTCTGCGCTTTCCGGGCGCGCGCAGACCAATGCCACGCCTGGCCCCCCAAATTCAGACAAGAGGACGGACCCATGACCAATCCCCAGATCGACTATGCCGCACTGGCGGCTCAGTGGCGTGCAGAGCGCGAAACCACCTTGAAGGCATCCAGAGTGGAGCTGCTCGCGCAACTACGTGCGCTTGGCATCAGCGAGGTCGCTGTCGAATACGAAGGCTATGGCGACTCCGGCAATGTCGAGGATGTGACGGTGCAGCCTGCAGAGGGCAACCTGCCGGAGGCGCTTGTCACAGAAGTTGGCGATTTCGCCTGGTCGCTCGCCTATCACCATCACCCGGGGTTCGAAAACAACGAGGGCGGCTACGGCACACTGACCTGGGACTTGCGCAACGACAGCATCACCCTCGATCACGCGGACCGCTATGTCGAATGCTCGCACAGCTATGATGAGGGTCTTTGAGATGGCCCATCCGCTTCATCATGCTGAAAGCTCTGCCCGGAAATTCGGCGGGGTGCCGTCTGACTATCAGGCCATCCATGACTGGTTTGATGCCTCGAAAGAGCATCTTGCGCTCTTCACGCACAGAGCCTTGCGTCACCACGCCCAAGGCCTGTTTGAAGCCGAGCGTGTCTTCAGTCTGACCCTGACCAATAGCGCGGGTCGGGACATCCCCGTGCGCTGGATCGGCGAGCAACATGTCCGCGAAGACTGCCAAGGCCGTATCCCGAGCATGGCGGACTGGCTGCGTCGGATCAAGCCCGAGCCATGGATGGCCAATGGCCACATCGACCGGCATTCTGGCGATGAGTCCTGCGGCGACCCAAGGGTTGCCTGGGCCTCCGAGGTCGCCGCCGGACGAACGGTTCTTGGCCTGAAGGATTGGATGGCCGCACGCGCGACGCAAGCCACGCAAGCCACGCAAGGTGCCTGACAGCTCTGGGCCGTTTGCCAAACGAATGCTGAATGGAAGCCCGGTTGCACGACCGGGCTTCTTGCGTCGTTTCACACCACTCTTCTTGAGGAAGACCCCCATGACACTCGATGAAATCAAGGCCGCCGTCGATGCCGGCCAGACCGTGCACTGGACCAATACCGGCTACGTTGTCCACAAGGACCGGCTCGGTCAGTACCTCATCACCTATGTGCCGAACGGTAGCTGCATCGGTCTGACCGACCGGGGCGGGCAACGGTTGAACGGAAAAGAGGCGGAGTTCTTCATCGCGCGATCGGAGGACGGCGCGGAAAATCCGGGCAGCCAATCAATACCAGACGGGCAGGGGAGGGGCGTAGCACCCGGAGGCGCGGGGGCATTCCCACTCGGACGGCAGCTTTGACCCGTGGGCGAGGCTGAAAGGAAAGCAGGCTTTCTGATTTGTGATCCCTCAAGGGGTCGAGAAAGCAATCCCGGATGCGCTGGCAAGGACGTCAGACACCGGCCAATCTGAAAGGAACCATCCCATGTTCGCAGGAACCCTCACCCGCAATGTCGAGACCGCAGCCGCTCAGTACACCGGCATGATCCACGGGGCGCGCTTTGACATCGCCATCCAGTTGGAGGCGCGGGCCAAGATGTCCGAACGCAGCCCGGATTTTGACGTCACGGCAGTCAACAAATCGGGCCGCAAGGTACGCATCGGCACGGCCTGGAACGAGACCGGCAACACCAGCGGCAACCCCTACATCTCGATGCAGATCGATGTTGGTCTCGGCCCGTTCCGGGTCAACGCGGTGCAGACGAAAGAGGCGCGCGCGGCCCAGAGCGGCGCGTTCGAGATCATCCCGCTGGTCTCGAACGGCCTGATGAAATCCGGCTCGATCTCGGGCGAGCTCACCGCTATGGACGCCGACAACGCCTTCACCGGCTACATCGCCAACATGATGTTCGATCTGGAGTTCATGCTGATCGAGAACAGCTACAAGACCGAGGAGACCCACCCCGATTACCGCATTGAGGTCAGCTCGCCCCGTGGCACACCGATCCGCGTCGGCTCGGCCTGGATGGCGAAAAGCAGCCGCACGGGCAATGACTACTTGTCACTGCTGATCAACACGCCTGATGGCGACCTGCGCGTCAACGCCGTGCAGAACGAAGAACAGCGCGGCGGGCAGACCTTCTCGATCATCCCGTTCATCGACAGCGGTGAGCAGCCGCAGGACGCAGGCGCGGGGCTGTCGCTGGTCGCATGATCAACGCGCGATATTAGACATCCGCACCGAAAGGGGAGCCGTGGGACCGCGGTTCCCCTTTTTCTTATCTCGATGTCGCAGCGAGACATATCGTACGATACTTGGGAAGACACCATCCATATCCTACCGGAGGTTGAGATCTACATCAATTCCAGGATGCTACGCTGCAGCTTGGCAAATGAGTCACTCGCTGTGGTCACTGGGTGTTGGGTCAATTGAACTCGCACATCGCTGCGCAGCGCGTGATCTCAGGGGATTCCTTTCGTGCGACACTATGGTCTTCTCTCACTTGCTGTTTCCAGTGTGACGTGGTCAGTCCCACATTAAGGTGAGCCGAGAAAGATGTTGCGGAAAAGGCCCGAAGACGCGTTTTACGTCTTATAGAAACGCTTTAGATCGCGTCGCTTGCTCAGTTGTTGCGGTCGGTATGGTTTGACCTCTCCGAATTGAGCGACCGCGGTCGCCTGCATGCGTTCTTGTACGGATGGGTGGAGAGGGAAATCGTCGCCGACTTCTCGGATTCCTTTTTTCCATGGAATGCTGACTGGTCCGAACGCCAAGATCGCGTCCTCGCGGTGCTGCAGGCCCAAAGGGTCAGGAGCGCGGTTAAGGTAATTTTCGTTGATTTTGATTGAAGGCACACACTCCTTTAACTCATCGACCATCCAGTCTAGGGCGATATCACTGAGACGGGATTCGGCCTCGGGGTAGCTGCCACCGATGTCGCTGTGACAACCCGGGAACCAGACCTGCTTGAGCCAAGCCGGTTCTCGGTTCTTGGTCTCTATAGCGGCTTTTTTGGACGCCCATCCAACTCGCGGGAAGTCTGCGCGGTCTTCATCGATCGCCATGGCGTGGCGGGCGTGGTTTACGTCGGGATCCAGCCACATGTCGTAGTTGCGCTTGTTCCAAGCGGCGAAATGCCCTGTCTTCAGAATCTGTGGCCAGTCTGTAGGGCGCAATATCTTCAATTTGCGACCAGGATCATCCGAGAAATACTTGAAATTATCGAGCAGAAGTGAGCCGAGTTGCCAAACAAGCACTCCGAGCAAGGCGCCGAGCGGGATGACAAGAAGCAATGACCATCCCAGCACGATTCCGGCAAGAAAGGCGGCACCGACTGTGAACGTCACTCCCCAAACAAGCGCGCGCACGACCGCAGTCCGCAGTGACGCCACCGTATCGAACACTCCGATGAAGGTTGGCTGAATATTGCCCTGATTGTCTTCGCCCTCGAGGGGAGCACTCGAATACTTCTCGCGAAATCTGTGACCGAGCTCTTCGCGATGCTTGAAGTACGGGTTCTGTCCGCGAGGCTTTCCGGCGCCGTGGTTATAAACGAACTTCACCGCATCCGTGGCGATCTTGCGTAAACCGGGTCCGTGACGCGGGATGGGTTTGCCATCGGGCATTTGTGTCGGGACACCGCAAAGGTTCATGACATTCGCTAGTGCCCTGACCGTGTACGCCCCGCGCGAGAAGCCGAATAGCAGCACACGGTCACCGGGCTCATAATGGGCGATGATCTGTTCATAGCAATCGATGATATTGTGATCGATGCCGGTGCCGACTGCGCTTTCAAGGATAGGTTTGATGCGGCCAAAGAGTCCCCCGCTTTCGCCCGTGCCCAGCCCAGGATCGTAAAAGGTGACTTGATCCTTTGGGCTAATTGGTGAGTCTGGGCCGGGACGCATGGCGCGATACATCTTGTAGACGTTCGAAAGGCGTTGGTCCGGCCTAGACCCGCCCATTTGCCCGGTCCCATCGGAAAAAATACAGATATTCTTTGTCATTTTTTACCTTTTTCCTTCAGCCTGATTGACTTCTGTCTGTTTAGGCCGTCCGCCGGATCGCTTTAGCGAGAGTGGAAGAAAACAGTCTATCTCGTCAGCTGTGAAGCTCATGTCTTCCATCTCCTTCAGCCGTCTTTGGGCCTCCTCGTAGGCTTTTCCGTCAGTCTGAGGTGCCCCTTCATAGAGGGCAGAAAGTATGGCCTGTAACTCGTCCCGACGCTCAACTGCGGCTTCATGTGACAGTCTTGGCAGATCGGTTAGCAGTGAGAGGTAGCATTCTCGGACGTTCCAGAGCTTCGCGGCTGCGTCACGATGTTTTTGGGCGATAGCACCGGGATCGAAGTTCTTCAGATATGCCGCAACAAATAGCGTCATAAATGAAATGCCGACAGTCGCGACCTCGACCCATAATTCTTCTCCCACCACGACTCCGATCGCCCCTGCGCTCGTCAGTGCTGAAAGGGTGATTTGCAAAACCTTGTACCTGCGAAGTGTATCGGCAGAGCGATCGGCCATACGTTCGTGGGTTTTGTGGGTATAGACCACCCGTCCGAAGCATTCACGGACCTGATCCTCGAACGCGATATCGTAGTCAGGCGGCATAGTCTTCATCCTCGGCATCTTTCACACGGATCGGGACGTGGATGTTGTCACGCGCAACGACCACGCCTCGGCTGACCGCGTAGCATTCTACGAGGTGATCTCCGCGGAAGTTTGTGGTCTCTTGGCGCTCACCGCGACCTTCGTCGCGCACGATCTGTCCTCGGATCACGTCTCGACGCTCGGCTTCTTCGCCACGGTTCAAGATCTTCCAAAACAACTCGGTATCATCGGGAAGATCGGTTGCATCCGCGATGAAGAATCGAAGGCTCTTTTTCGGCAGCAGAACGCCATGCCGCTCCAATAGGTCCCGAAGCATTCCCGGACGGAATCCATCCTGCGTCACTTCGCAGTTGATACGAAGATGGTATCGAATATCGACCGGAAATCTGTCTTCGACAAACTGCTCAGTGTTCTTGAAGACATGCGCGAATGCGGCAGCCTCTCCCGCTGCACTCTTTGCCGGTGCTGGGTAGGCGTTCCCGAACACATCCCGCCATTTTTGGCGCTCGTTCTTCTGTCCGCTCGCATCGATGGCTTTTAGACATAAATCGTATGCCTTCTTCGCCTTCCGCTCGAACCGCTTCTTGACGCGGACGCGTTGGCGACTGCCAAGCGCTGCATACTCGGATTGCTTGGGCTGATCAGCCAGGAATTCGAAGAAATCTCGGCACATGTAGTCGTAGTAGTGGTAGCTCTTGGTATCGTATTCGTCGGTCGACTCGAGGAAGTTGTAGGCGAGAGTGTCGATCAGAAGGCCGCCCATGGCGACGCCGTGCTTGTTCTTCCAGGCGCGCGCCATCTTGCACAAGCGGCGAAGGTTCCGGTTCTTGCGCTCATTGGCTTCTCTCATTTCATCGAGTTCAGCCTGCGGCTTGGTATTCTTCCACGACCCACCGTTTGCGGTGTCAGGGTACTTATAGCTCCCATCAGCTAGCTTGAAGGCCGGCATCACTTCGATGTGGAAATCGTTGTAGAGCACCCGGACAACCAAACGATCCACCTTGACGGTCGTCGAAGGGTATCGCCGCTTGATCGCAGCCTTGGCATCGTGAAGAAGCCGATACTGGCCCCCATCCTTGTAGCTATCCCACTTCCCGGCAGGCATGATGTAGATCATGTCCAAGTCGGAAATGCCCTTGATCGCCGTCCAACGGCCATAGGAGCCAACTTGAAGGCTGTTAGCCGTTTTTGACTCTGTGTCGCGAAACTCCTTGTTAAGGGAAGCAGTGACTTCGCCGTATCGCAAGGCAATCGTCGCGGCATTATCGATCTTGATGTTATCGAGAAAGGTCTTGAAGTCTTCAGAGGTGCCCATTGGAGTCTCGCGTTTTTGCCGGTTCAGCGCCTCTTAGGCCGGTGCGGCGGTTTACAAATTTGCCTTTCTTTCGGATTCCTGTTATAAGTTAGGGACGAAAGACCGCACTTTCAAGCGTTGTAGTTTACAAAATATCAATCATATAGGTGGAATGTAAACCACCCACTGGGAGGACGTTATGATTGGCAAGCGACTCAAAGGAGCCCGAGCGGCATCTGGCCTCTCGCTCCGTGCACTTTCTGATGCCATGGAGAACAAGGTATCCGCCCAAGCCATAGGCAAGTACGAGCGTAATGAAGACATGCCCGGTTCGGGCGTGCTGCTAAGTCTTGCCCGAGCACTCGGCGTCTCTGTGGATTTCCTGCTCAGCGATGATGAGCTTGAGTTGGAGGGCGTTGAGTTTCGCAAGTCAGCCAGCTCTTCAGCCAAAGAGATCGCGACGATCGAAGCCAAGACGCTTAATATGGTTGAAAAGTACCTAGCTATCGAAAGCTTGCTGAATCTTTCGAGCCAGGAATGGGATGCCCCGCACGAAGCACCCTATTGGGTGGCCGATGTTCGAGATGCCGAGGACGCGGCTCGCAACATGCGTGCTTCTTGGCAGTTGGGTCATGACCCGATTCCAATGCTTGCCGAACTCCTCGAGGAGCACGGGATCAAAGTGCTGTCTTTGGATGTTGATCGGATTGACGGGCTTGCGGCGAAAGTGCGTCGAAAAGAGCATCACTCCGCCCGTGTTATCATGATCAAGAAGAAGACCTGGTCTGAGCGGAAGCGCTTCAGTTTAGCTCACGAATTGGGCCACATGGTTCTTAAAGTCGCCGAAGGGTGTGATTCAGAACGCGCCGCAAATCGATTTGCTGGTGCATTCCTCGTTCCGGCAGAAGTGCTACGGCAGGAGATTGGTGCCCGCAGAACGGACATAAGCATTGGTGAGCTCATTAGTCTGAAGGATCGGTTTGGCGTCAGCATTCAAGCGCTGACGTATCGATGCAAGGATTTGGACATCATCAACCAGGCAACATTTGCGCGTCTGTTCAAGGTCTATAAGCAACGAGGTTGGCGCGATGAGCCGTTCGAGGAGCCAAATTCCATTCCTTGGGAACGAGAAGAACCGGACCGCTTTCAACGTTTGTGTTTTCGTGCCCTCTCCGAGGGGTTGATTGGGTTGTCTCGCGCGGCAGAACTTCTCGAAATACGGGTTAAAGAACTGGAAGAGCGGTTGGACCACATGGCATAGTGCCTATGTGCAAATTCTTGTTTCTGATACCTCTGTCCTGATTGACATTGAAAGAGCCTCGCTGACCGCGAGGCTCTTTGACCTGCCCTATGATTTTGTTGTTCCGGATGCTCTCTATCAAGCCGAACTCCTCGACTGGATGGGGCCAGATCTGATTGACCTGGGGCTGAGAATAGAAGAGCTCACGCCAGAAGAAACCGCACGTGCGACAGAGCTGAAGCGGGCAAAGGCTATGTTGTCGACGCCTGATGTCTTTGCGTTTTGTCTGGCGGCGGGAAGGGATTGGGTTCTACTAACCGGAGACGGTGCGCTCAGGGCTGAGGCGGAGCGCCAAGAACTCGCGATGCATGGTGTTTTGTGGGTGTTCGATGAGATGGAACATCACGAGGTTTGTTCGACCGTCCTCCTCAAGTCGGGCCTCGAGGCGGTTCGTGATCACCCGAGATGCAGACTTCCCATTAGGGAAATCAATAGGCGCCTTGCGAGATACTAGATTGTTTATTCGGCTTGCTGGAGGGAAATTGTTGCGAAGCTCTTCTTCGCTTTAGCCTTGCGGCCTCCCCAGCTCGGCTTCGCGTGTCGCAGGGGAGAACAGCCCTACGGTCCGTCGCGCATTCGGCCATGCGGCCTCACCGCGGTGTTGCACCCGGGATCCCGGTTTGCCCGCCTCGCGAGCACGTCCCTCCCCGGCCGCTCCGCCGGATTGCGCTCTGGTCTGTTTTGCGGGGCAAAACGATCCCGCCGCTTCATCCGTCTTCCGCGTCCGGTCGGGCCGTTTGCCTGCTCGGGTCGGGCAAACCTACCGTCAAAACACACACACATGAGTGCGGAAGCATATCCTCCGGATGGCCCCCAAATCAGCCCGCGTCAAGGATCGCAAAACTTTTCGGCGAGGGCGGGGCCTGTGGCGTGGGGCGGTCCCGTGCTGCGCGCCGAAAACTTTTGCGCCCGGCAAGCCGGCGGCTGCGCCGTCCCTGACCCGGGCAGATTCGGAAACCAGGCATTCGGCCATGCCCCCACACTCACGTGGTGGCCTTGGAAACGAACACTGGAGACCAGACATGGCTTACGACACCGCAAACACCTACGAGACCATCGAGCTTTTCGGACTGACCGAGAAGGACGCGCAGCTGCCGATCCCCGAGGATCAAATCCTGACCGACCACATTATCCGCGAGAGCTTCGAGGCTTTGCTCGGTCAGCTGCGCGGGACCGGGCTTGAAGCAGAGATCGAACCGCTGGCCCATGGGATCGCGACGATCCTGCAGCGCCGCAAGGTGGCGCTTGGCAAGGAGGTCGACCGCACCGCCGACAAGATCGGCGCGCTGGCAAAATCCCACGACGGATCAGAGATCGCCGAGACCGCGCTCGAGGAGGCGCAGGCGCGCTTTCTGCAACTGCGCGAAATTGTCAGCGCCATCGAGGTGATGAGCGAGGCAGCGGCGGAATGCTACGAGATCGAGACGGGCCACGCCTTCATTCCGGCAGCCGGGTCGCGCGCAAGCGTCCGGGCGCAGGAGACCGGGGCAGTCTTTGAGGCGCGGCAGCTCCTGGAGCAGCACGACCGCGAAACCGCCGAGAAGTCGAAAGTCGAGGGGGTGCCCCTGATCGTCTCAGGCGCCACCGACTGGACCGATGTCGATGTGATCTTCAACACGCTCGACAAGGTTCGCGAACGGATCAAACAGAACCGCAATCAGGAGATCTTTCTCTGCCACAAGGGTGGCAAGCACGGTGCGGAGATGATTGCGGCTCGGTGGGCGCGCACACGGGGTGTCGCACAAGCGCGCTTTGATCCGCGCTGGTCCGCGCATGGGCGGGCGGCACCGTTTAAGTGCAACGATGAGATGCTGGACGACAAGTTCGCGGCGACAGGGGTTGTCCTCTTCGGCGGCAACGGGGTCGCGCTGAACCTCGGGCAGAAGGCGGAAGCGAAAGGTCTGACGGTCATGCGGGTTGCTGACCCGGCGAAGAAGGCGTCGCAGGATTGAAGAGAGGGGGTCGCGCTTGGCGCGGCCCTTTCGTCATGTCTCATGGCGCGTGCGATCGGTCACACGTGATCGGCAGTCTGCGGCGGCCAGCACCGTTATCCCTCTACCAAGTCCGTCAGAGTTCGGCCCATCCGCATCGGTGCGGGCTGGGGATGGTGCGCACCTCACGCACATCGTCAGCATCGCAAGACACGAAAGCTCGAGACGTCCCACTTGAGGCTGAAGACCTGCACGTCCCTCGGGTGGTGTTTCTAAACATCGCACCCACGCGGGCGGGCTTCATCAGCACCCCGGCCAGGATCGGCGGGACGAGGACGCGGATGGTGGCGGCTGCGTGATGGCAGGGGTCATTTGGGTCGCTCCTTTTTGCTATGCATGTGGATCGCACGGGGTCGGCCCGTCCGGCCCTCAGCTCACGCTTCGGCAAGCACAAATACGGCTTCCACGGCTGGCCGCGGACCCTCCGCATTTGCGCTTGCGACCGGGCCTCTTGCCCCCGTGCCGGGTGATCCCCATCGCAACAAGGAGTAACCCAAATGACCAACCACTACGTCGCCACCGTCCCCGTCAAGTTCACCGATACCGACGGCCAGGAGCGCACCCGTTTTCAGCGCGTGGGGGCGATGTTCCGCAACACCCGCAACGGGGATGGATCGGAGTTCTTCAGCCTCAAGCTCGACTTCCCCGTCGCGGTCTCGGAGCTGGTGATGTTCCCGCCGAGCGCGAAGGATCCCCAGGACTGAATCCTCTGACGAAGATGGGCCGCCCCGGGACGATCTTGGAGCGGCCCGATCCCTGTTCCAGGGATGCCGGTTCCGTCGCGGGTGATCGCCGACAGCGACCTCCCCTTGGTGCCGGTCCCTGCGCTCTCAAAGGACGATCGCCGCTCGGAATAGTCTGGCCGCGACAGACCGGCCAGTCAGCCTCAAGGGGGCCATCCTCAAAAACCTATCGGCCAGGGCCTCCCGGTTTTTGCGGCAGAGATTTGGCAAGCCAAATCTGGCCCTCCTTGACCCTGCCTGTCCGCCCTGTCGGTGGGGTTTGCGCCCGCCCGCGGTTCCGTCCGAACACATGGGTGTTCGGCCAGAGCCTCGGGCGGTGTTGGGGAAGGGGACCCATTGGACAGGTGGGTCGCCCGGTGGTGAGGGCGGCAGAGCCGCGTCCCTGAGGGCCGCGGCGTGAAGCGGACACCAAGGCTGCCTGAGACTGAATGCGACGTAAGTATATAATTGACAGCTGGGTATATTATCGTAAGGTGGGGGCAGCCTTGGTGGAAGGTGGCAGGAAATAGGGGGTCTTTCTTCCGCATGTCCCGATCAAAACGCCTGACAGAGATCGAGAAGATGCAGATCGTCCGCGAGGCCGCGGAGGGTGTGTCGACGTCTGAGCTGGCCGAGCGTTTCGAGGTCACATCGCGGGCCGTGCGCTACGTCTTGAAAGCTGATGCCGAGCGCCAGACGGATGCCGCGATCCCGGTCTCAGCGGTCAGTGTGAAGGTCACGGCTGCGGAGCTTGCGGCGCTCGACGAGGTGTTGGCCGCGGCCGGGATCGAGAGCCGGGCCGAGGGGCTGCGCCGGCTCATTCAGGCGGCGGGTGGGGTGTTCGTTCCGGACGCGCAGATGGCAGCAGAGATGGCGCGCTACCGCGCCTCACTGCACGAGGTCGGCAACGGAGTCGCGCAGATCGCCAAGCAGATGACGCGGACCAACCAGCGGGGGCAGGGGGTCGTAGGGGGCACGAGTGCCGAGTTCACCGAATTGCGCCTCGCGCAGATGCGCGGGCTGGCGCGGTTCATTCTGGATTCTGCTGACGAGATCGATCTGCTCCTGCGCCGCCGTCGGGACGCGATGCAGCTGCAGGCCACGGTTGCGCTGAGGGAGTTTGCCCATGCGGCTGAATGATGCCGTCCATGCCGTCACGGGCGAGGTCTTCCGGGACGGCTGGAGCCGCGTCCGGGGCTCGATGCAGGGGCTGCATGTCGCCAAGCAGAGCCAGCTTGTACGCGCGGCAGCGGGGCATCGGCCAGCGGTCTTCAAGGCGATCCGGGGCGGGGGGACGCATACCAAATCGCAACTCGCAAACCAGCTCGACTACCTTACCACCAAGTCCACCCATATCGTGGACAGTAGCGGGTTCCTGGATGGCAAAGCTAAGCTCGAGGCCAAGGACATCAAGGACCTCACCGAGCGCTTTGCCAAGCGGTGGGATGCGGGCTTCAAGCCCAAGCTCGGACAGACCACCCACATGCTCATGTCCTTCCCCGTGGGCACGCGTGGGGAGGATGTGCGCGACATCGCAACGGATGTGGCGGAGCGGTTCTTCCAGACCGACGCGGGGCATTTCGACTACATCATCGCGGTGCATGAGGACCGCGATCACCCCCATGCGCATCTGGTGCTGAACCGCCGCTCGCAAGAAGGCGAGTTCTTCTTTCTGGGCCGCAATCATCGCTTCAACTATGACGATTTCCGCCTCGCCATGGTCGAGGAGGCGGAAAAGTATGGCGTGCGCCTGGAGGCCACACGGCGTGTCGATCGCGGCGTCGTGCATTACCCCGCCCCTACCCGCGAGGTTTATGCGGCGAAAGAAGAGGGTCGCGCGCCCCGCGAGCGCGAACGCGTGGGGCAGGACCTGACCCGGACGCTGGCGGAGATCGCCAACACCAGAACCGTCTACCATTCGCTTGCCGTGGAGGCCTCCCGGGAGACCTCCGAGGTCCGCGGGGCCCGCGAAGACATTGCCGCAGCACTCTTCCGCGCGGGCGAGGTGCTGGCGCATGGCGGACAGGTGGACCGAACAGGAGATGTGTATATGGCCGAGGATCAGAGTTTCGAGGATCTGAGAAGCCTCTATGCGGAGAAGCTCGCGCGGGTGCAGGGCATGATCGCAGAGAAGTCTGACGCGGAACGTCCCGTGCTGGAAAAGCGCCTCATCGAGATCCAGGCGCAGGTCCAGCACATGCAGCCTCTCGGATTGCGATCATCCACGCTGTCAGAGACCCCCTCGGAGGGCGGGATCTATTCCGAGGCCAATATTGACGCCAACCAGCGCGAGCGTCTGGCAGAGCCCGATCTGAGATCGCGCATTGACGCGGCACTACGGGGCACCGGGATCAGCACATCGGAAGTGGTGGCCCGGATCGAGACGGGCGCCTCAAATGCAGCGCTCGAGCATCAATGGATCGCAGACGATCTCTTCAAAGTAGCTGAGGCGCGGAACCTGAACCTCGAACGCCGCGCCGATCTGGAACAGGCGCGCGACATTCTCAACGATGTGCATGTCGCGCTCGGCACGCTTCTGGAGCGCGAGAACGTGCTGCGCCGGGATGGCGTCATGGAAGCGGAAGCGGACAGCGAGCAGTTCCATTATCATGAGGGCGCGGTCCGGGCGATGGAAGGGACAATTCGTCAGGAGATGCGCGCGGAGGGTCTGACAGCGCAGCAGATCGAGGACCGGGACTGGGAGGTTGTCTCACGGGCGGAGCGCCGGATCGAGACCGAGCAGCGCACGTATCTCGCAGCACACCCGGACTTGCTCGCACGTCCCGGCGATGTGATCGACCGGTCTGAACCCTACAGGGAGACCATCACCGATGCGGCCCGCGCCAGCGAGATCACCCGCGAGGTCGATCGGATCATGGAGGGACGCGACCTCCGCACGCCTGTTGCAGATGCTGCTACGGATGACTTCATGGGGCGCTATCCGGACATGCCGTCCCACCTCGCCCGCGGGCTTGGCGCGACCTATGCGGCCGTCGTCGAGATCCGCGACAAGGAGGTCATCAATCAGGTCCGCCGCGAAAACGAGATGCGCGACGGGCTTGGGTCTGGCACGCGCGACGCACTCCTCGCAGCTCGCGGTGAAACTGCGCCGCAGTCTGACCGTGCCGACCGCCTTGCAGACGAGATTACGCGTGTTCTGGAGCATGAGCGGGCGGGGGAGTTGTCCGCGCCCTTCGAGACCGAGGCGGAGCGGGACGCCTTCCGTGGCGAGATCGCGCGGGTGCTGGACGTTCGCCAACTCGACCGGCTCACATCCGGCCACGCCGATGCGCTGGAACAGGTTCTCGAGGACCGCCTCGACCGGCTCTATGTCGCCAAGGTCTACCTGCAATCCGATGCCGCCACGGCCAACACGGAGGCCTTGCGCCAGGTGGTCGATGATCTTGCCGACACCGAATATGAAAAACACCGCACTGGCGATGTGGATGGCGAGACCGAGCGGGGACAGGTCCATTGAGCGCCTCCATGGGAAAAGCGGGGATCGCCACGGGCGTCCTGCTTGTGACGCTGGTGACCGGGGCCATGGGCTATACCATCGCCTCGGCGGTGCTGACCTACCAGGATCTTGGGTTTGGGGCCGAGATCGACTTTGCTTATATCGCGCAGAACTACATCACGATCCTCGATCGCCGCCCGGAGGACGCGCAACTTATTCACCTGATCATCGGCAGCTTCGCCGCCGCCGGCCTGATGCTGAGCCTCGCCCTTTCAGGCTCGGCCCTCACACGCTTTGGCCAGACCCATTGGCAGACCGCGCGCGAGATGAAGGCCAATGGCTTCTTCGGGGCGCCAGGGACCGGGTTCATCCTCGGCAAGCTGGGGCCGCCGGGCTCCCGCGCCAATTACATTTGCTCCAAGGTCTTCCCCCATGCGCTGATCGTGGCCCCCACGGGCCGTGGCAAAACCACGGGCTTTGTCATTCCGAACCTGCTGACCTGGCAGGGCTCTGCCGTGACGCTCGATGTGAAGGGCGAATGCTTCGAGGCGACGGCCCGGCACCGCGCAGCCCAAGGCGACAAGGTCTATCGCTTTTCCCCCACCGATTGGGAGGGCAGGCGCACGCATCGCTACAACCCGCTCCTGCGCATCTATCAACTGAAAGACCCCGCGCGCCAGCAGATGGAACTGCAGCTCCTGGCGACGCTGTTCCTGCAAAGCGACAACGACCGGGTGCAGGGCCTCCTCAAAGGCGGGATCGATCTCTTCGTGGCGGCAGGGCTGCTGGCCTTCCAGCGCAAGCGCCCCACCTTGGGCGAGATCTACCGCATCGCGGCCTCGGGCGGGAACAAGCAGAAGGAATACTTCGCGCGCGGCCACGAGGTCGACAACAGGGCCGCCAAGCTGATCTTCACGCGGCTGGCCTCGACCAACAACGACACGCTGACCTCATACGTCTCGCTCCTGATGACCTCAGGGCTCGATCAATGGCAGAACCCAGCGATTGATGAGGCGACGGCGGTGTCGGACTTTGATTTCCGCACGATCCGGAAAAAGCCCTTTTCGGTCTATCTCGTGGTCCAGCCTCTGATGGTGAAGCCCCTCGCGCCGCTGATCCGGCTCTTCTTCTCCGATCTCCTCTCCGCCATGCAGGAAAAGGATCCCGGCCCCGACGAACCCTGGCCCGTGATGATCATGCTCGATGAGTTCAATCGCTTGGGCAAGATGCCCATCGTGGTCGAGAGCATCGAGACCCTGCGCACCTATCGTGGGCACCTGGCCGTCGTCACTCAGACCATCCCCGCCCTCGATGAAATCTATGGCGAGAACACCCGCCGCGCGCTGCAGGGCAACGCGGGCGTGAAACTCTACCTGACGCCCTCGGATGAGAAGACCGTCGAGGAGCTGAGCAAGGCGGTCGGTAAGACCACGAAAACCGTCGTCACGCGCTCCCAGTCCATCGGCAAGAACCCCTTTGAAGGGCGCAGCCAATCCACACGGACCGAAGAAAGTTCCTTGCTGCCCGAAGATGAGGCGCGCCGCCTGCCCCTCGATGAAATCGTCATGGTCATCGATGCCCAGATGCCGGTCCGGGCAAAGCGGATCCAGTACTTCGACGATCGCCTCTTTAAGGCGATCCACGCGGCGCAGACGGGCGAGTTGCCGTTTCCGAAGCCTGGGGGAGGTGGGTCGCAGGGCACGCTGCCGTTGAGTGTGCGCGCCATGCCGATGACGCCGCTACCGGACGGGTCAGGCGGATCCGAGACCGATGTTGAGGCCGCACGCCAGACTGCTGATGGCCAATCGTCAGGGCAAACCGATGTCACCCCAAAGAAGACCGCGCCTATCGTTCAAGCCGTCATCGCCGAGAAACAGCGTCAGATGGAGATGGATTTCGGGAGCCGGGTTGTGGATGCCGAGGCTGCGATCGTGGTGGATGAGGCGCAGATGCGCTCCGCTGTCGATGGATTGGATGAAATGGAAGAGATGCTGCGGGAGGGGGGGAGTGAAAAGCTGGTTGCTCGATAGGGTGGCGAGGATGGTATGTCTGTCGGGCAGGGCGAATTCTGTTGAATAACTCTTATACAGCGCGTCGGTCGCAAATTTCGCAGAACAAAATTCTGAATCGCTCAGTTTTCGGCGGCGTCACGTGGCGCAATCAGCTCTTCGGGGAGCGGCTTCTTACATTTCCTAAATTCGCAGTTGCAGAAAGGAGTTTTTCCACAGAATCGGCGGGAGCGGCCCTCAGTCTGGTTCACGCTGCCGGACCTTGGTAATCGACATTGAGCGAAGATTCCGGAAGTTAGCTGCAGGCAGCATCACGGACTGGCCGCAAAAACGGACACACTATCAGTTCCGTGCCGGCAGACATGGGGCGACCGAAGAGGAGGGCGGAATCCGGTACTTTATGCAGAGCGTTCCGCTCCAGCCATGAAAGAACAGCGGAGAACTTTCTCCTCAAACGGTCTAGTTTTCAAGATGCAGTGCAGCTTCTTTCTTAGTCCGGGTTGCTCCTGCGATCCATCCACGCACAAATAATCAAAGTGAGGACAAAGGCTCCTTGATTTATGAGGGTTTGCCGCCAGTCACTTTGGGTCTCACCAGTACGAATTGCTACTTCTAGGCTGGCAAATCCATGCTCTGCCTCCACAGATACAAACTGAGCAAGGGCAAAGACCCCCACCATAGCCAACAAGACAAGGCCGAAGCATCGCCTCCAAAAAAAAGCCGGATTATGAAGAAGCATCAATATGAACGCCGCAAGACCAAACATGGCGGTTGCTGCCAGGCGGGCATCATGTGTCCATGTTGCAGGGACAAGAAATAGCCAAGTGATGAGACACGATGCCAAGCCCACTCCAACAGAAGTCCAGAACCATGAAGAGGAATTATTACGCCTTGCAACTTCGCCAGCAGCGATCCTTTCGCGATGGCGCGCGGTCATCTCTATTTGCAGGTTTTGTTGCAAATCTGGGTTATTCGTCCATATTCGGTTAAATTCCTGTCCCGGCACTTTAAGGGCGGCAGCCTCATCTGTCAGGACATATACACTTGCCGATCGTTTGCTTCCAAGTTCAATCGCTGCCATCTCGCCAACTTGGTTCGGAGCAACGCGTTTCGAACCAAGCTGACGCTTGAAAACGATATCCACCTCACCAGACAGAAGAAAATAAACATCATTGTCCTGATCACCTTCATGAATCAAACAGTCACCCTTGCGAAAAAATACAATCTCACCGTGATTCATTAGTTGGTCTACGATTGTCGTGTCGCCACGAATTGCCCGGTTCTCACGAAGCGTTTTTCGGACAAGGTCGGGCGCACTGTCCCCGGAGAACAGCGCAGGCAGCTTGGCTTCTTTTTCCCAGCCGATGATTTTTCTTAGCTTCGCCGACCAATACATTCGTCTACTTCTTCCAGGTTTTTGATAGATAGTGAAAAGCTACTTTTGTTGCGGATCATCCCTTCCTCAATGTCGTGAGGATTGAACCCATAAAAGCGTAGATAGTAAAACAGCATCGCCTGGCGCACTTCCAGCAACAGATCTCCGTCGCTCATGTTATATTCGATTTCCAGACGTTCACGCTGCCTATCACCGAGAGTTGGATCAGGCTGCAAGCGTAAATCTACGATTTTTGACCATTCTTTATCTTCTGGAAGCTCTTGGTCATTATCTTTTTTGGTTGTGATCTTCTCAATGCGCGAAAGCACAAAGTCTGAGTAGCGGTTCTTGTCGCGGTCGAATGCACGCATGTGCCAGCGATGGCCATCACTGGCAATCGCATGCGGGTAAAGACAGCGAGGCGACTCTGATTCAGAACTGAGGGAAACATACAAGACCTCAACGCAGTGGCGGTCACGAATGGCACGAAGCACGGCCTTTAAGGTGGCGGGGTCAGTCTTACGCGTAGAAGCCGCTACCGCGTCAAATTCAGGTATGTTTGCAGGCCATATTTCATCGGGGGCACGATAACCATGGTGCAGCATTTCTAGGTGTTGAAGATACTCCGTCGCTTCTCCCTTCACAAAAGCCGGACAAAATCCTGAGCGTGCGATGTAGGTCCTCTGACGCGGGTCGTAGGCCATGTTCTTAGGTTCGAGATCCAGGTACGATGTGAGGTCCAGCGTTGCTTGCTGCGGAGAAATTTCGAACTTCTCCGTAAGAATCTTGCGTCCAACCGTACCGCCCCACATGAGCTGGAACTCGATAAATTCGTAGCGTTTTCGCTGACTTGGCTTGATGGATTCGTGTTTCATGACTGCTTTGTCTCCCTGCCATAGACTAGCATATTGACAAATTATGTGATACCCCTAAATTATAGGAGTACAGTAAAAACTAGAATCGGCGCGGCGGCTCATCCGGTGACGCAGAAAGGAAGATCAAGATGGCCTGGCATGAGGCAACAGCGCTCGCGCGCATCAACAAGCTGAAGGGCGAGGCCCCAGACTTCAACGTTCAGCGCTTTGAAGAATACCAGCGCCTGTATCAGGCCGACATTGCCATGCGGGTAGCGAAAGAACAGCCCACCACGCCGCCGCTGTTTAGTCTACCGAGAGGCAAGGCCGTGGTGGTGGACACCGTGCAAATCTACATCGCGATCACTAACTATGATGAGTTTCGTCTTGACGAAGGCCGCGAGACAGAAGCCTCGCACGAGCGCGCGATGCGCCTGCTGCACCTCTACTACAGCGCGGCTGACCGAGCGATTGAGCCATCCGCAGCGCAACGGGTGGATTTCCACAATGGCCGCGTTCATGCTGTTGTACTGGAGCGCGGAAAGCAGGGTGTCACCCGTGACACGCTTGCCCAGGCACTCGCTTTCGTCGATGACTTCAAGCGGGTTGCCGATGCGGCAAACCGCGAGCTTGCTCGGAGCGAGTTCAATGCAGAGTTCCGGATCGGTATCGACGTAGGTACATGCGTTGCCATCAACAACGGCACGGGCTGCGAACAGGAGCCGATGTTCCTTGGCAGCGCAGCAAACCATGCCGCAAAGCTAGCGTTTGGCAAGGAAGCGGGTGTCTATGTTTCCGACCGCGTGCGGGCTCTTCTGAACCTTCAGGAGTTCGGTGTGATTAGTGAGTTCGTTAGTCTCGCCGATGCTGACATCATCATGAATGCTGCGCGCCAGGATGCCAGTGGCAACCTAGTATTTGGCGTCCAAGATCGCCAAGCTTACACGCCGGATGTGGTAGCCAACTGGAAAGAAGAAGTGCGGCGTGGTGAGTTTCCAGACTTCACTGACCCTAGCTTCACCTTCTCTCACAGGGAGCCGCCGCTGCGTGATATCGACTATGGGGAGCTGTCGCCCAGCCGCTCGATCCGCATGCCGTTGGTGTCCATGTACGCTGACTTGTCCGGGTACACCGACTATATCGATGCAGCCGTGGCTTCAGGAGGCATTCGCGACGCAGTCCGCGCCCTCCACGTGATCCGACAAGAGTTTCAAAACGTGGTGGAGAAAGATTTTGGAGGCCGGAAGGTCAGGTTTATCGGGGACTGTATCCATGCGCTAATTGCCGAAGGAACGCGCACCGAGACCGACGAACGCAAATCAGTATCTTCCGCAGCGCAGTGTGCTGGCGGTCTCCACTCGTCATTCGGCTTGTGCAAATCTGTTCTCGGCAATCTCGACAATCTTGGGCTGGCCATCGGTGTGGAGCTTGGTCCGACACCGGTTTCCCGGATTGGTATCCGTGGTGATCGGTCCGTGCGCGTGGCATCAAGCATCGCGACAACGCGTTCGGAGCAGATGCAGCGCGACTGCGAGGACAACGGCGTCAAGTTCGGACCACGCGCGCTGAGTGTTGCCCCCGTAGCGCTTGGGGACTTGCTGTACGAGGACGGCTATACTGCGAGCATGGACTATGACGATGTAGCGGCCTGCTTGTCGATTGCTCCAGCACAAGTTGCCAGCCCGAACTACGCCAGAGTCCATGTTCCGAGCCAGTCGCCTCAACCTCGGGCACATTTCAAGTCCGAATGAACACGCTGCACCGACTACTCCAAAATATCCCAGAATGGGCGAGCATTGAGGACAGAAAGACCCGCCAAACGACCGTGTTGGTTTTACCTCAGGGCACAAGAAGTGTGTTTCCCGACGGGTTTTGTCTCAAGCTTGAAATTTCAGCGCATGGCGGCGTTGCGGTCAGGGAGGCGGAGAATAAACGCCAATTCCCTGAGTTCTGTCTCGAACGACACATCAATCCGGACAGCACATTCTGTGTCTATTTTCGTTCCGAATATCCGCTGGACGATGAAGAGGCAGCCAAGACGTGGTGGTCCTACTTGGGCGTTTACCTGAGAAACCAGGTGTACGCCCACAAGAGAGGTGTATGGCCGCTAGGTTCCGGTCTGAGTCATGGCGATGCGGCACATGTTCAGGTCGAAATGGAGGCGCTGGCCAAACCTCTGGGATGGGAGGAGGATTTGTGGTTGGCGATGTTTCGGGGCGAAGGATGGTTGGCCGAGAGCTTGCCGCGCATATCCAGAGATCGCAGGCAAGTCTTGAATGTGCGTACACCCTGTCCAAGAGGATGCAGGTGGAAACATAGGCTTCTGCGAAAGAAATCTTGCGTCGCTGAAAAGTGCAGTCCGGGCTGCAATCGGTTTCATAAACCGGTTTTACGTGCCGAGTGCCCAAATAAAGATGTGATTGAAGAGTTAGTTCTGCGAGAGCATGAGCGGCGGCGGATCGAGTCCGAGATAGTTGATATCTTAAAGCGAGATGGCAGAAAATGCTGCGGTTCAATGAAGAGCTGCCCGCTTGCTACGTAGGGTGTGCAGAGCGCGCCTTATAAAAATTAGGAACGCCTTTTGCCCTCTTTCGACAGTGGGTGCCCACTAGTACCTATACCCTTTTTCACTTCGAAAAGCCTACCGAAACAATTCGCAAGGGCAACTACGGACCTTGCAAACTTGACCCATTCTGCACGACTGCATGGATGGCCGGTTCCGGGAAGTGTCATCGAAGCGATAGCCTGTCCAGCCGATGTCCGCAGAGGACCGTCACCGTCGCCCAAGCCGACCCAGTCTCGCCAGCTGCGCCAGCATTTTGGACCCTGCGTCAGTGGACCCTGTGCCGCCTCCGGAACCCTTCTGCCCCATGCCTTGCCTTGCAGGCATCTGCTGCACGCCAAAGAACTGCCGCGCCCTGAGGGCTGCGTATTCTGCGCCACTGGCCCCGCCGATGAGGTAGCGATTGTAGGCCTGCTGGCCTCCCATGGCGGCGCGGGCAAAGCTGTAGCCGCCGCCGAGACCTCCGGAGAGGGCGGGCATCATGATGTTGCCGGAGATCGCGCGGACGATGAAGGGCGTGGCGATAATGAAGCCCTTGGCCATAAGCACCATCATGAAGAAGGGGATGAGCGCGCCGATGTTTGAGGCCCCTTCGGGATCGCCTAGTTCGCCGATGAGCGCGGAGGAAACGCCTGTGATCGTTGCGAACACGCCTGCGACCACGATAGGGTATAGCGCAAAGGAAATCAGCGCGGATAACCAGCGCGCGAAATAATCCTTGGTGACCTCGAAGAGGGTCAGGAAAATCATCACCGGGGCGATCCCGATCAGAAGCGCGATCATCAGTCGGGAGGCCACGAGGATGAAGGCGGCCAGTCCGCCGAGGATTGAGAGCAGAAGAACACCGACGATGTCGAGCATGGCGCCGGCCATCCAGTTCAGCTCGGACCCGGCAGCGTTCAGATAGTCGCCCAGCTCGGCGATCAGCCGGTCGAATTCTTCGGCGAAGGTGCCTGAGGGGCCAGGGCTGCCGCCGCCGACGGAGGCTACCAGGGCACCCGCGATACTGTCGATCCCATAGAGAATGGCAGACGAGAACGCGTTGAACTGCATCCAATTGGTCGCGAATATCCCGATGAGCCCGATCTTGACCGCGAGCCAGAAGGCTGTGTGCCCATCCATGGCCCGATATTGATAGATCATGTTGATGCCGACGAGGATCACCACCAGCGTTGTCCCCAAAACCAGGAGCGTGCCGACCGTTGCCGCAACCGCACCAAACTGGGTCTCAGCGGCGGTGTCGAGATAGGCTTGGGAGGTTTCAACGAAGTAGGTGACGACACTCATCGCGGGGCTGCCTTACCAATTACCTGCGGCGTCGCAGATGGCCTTGCCGGCAGTTCGGGCGGCGTTGGCGCGGCGGTTGTAGGCGTCGGAGGCTTCGAGCATTTCCCATCGTTCGTCGCTCGCGTAGCTCTCCCGAAACACAGCCTCGGCAGCGTCCCAGGACGGGAACCGGGTCTCGCAGTCGCAGCTGCCGGTTTCGACGATGCGCTCGAGGTTATGGGCGCGGTAGATGTCCTGTACCAACACGCGCTGATAGGCTTGGCGCAGGGGGATCTCCTGCATCCAGACGGGCTCGGCGGGCCGGTCCGGGCAGACGGTGAACCTGCGCTCGAGGGTCGGCACCAGGTTGCGCTCGGCGAAAGTGGGCGCGGTCGTCAGTCCCAGGACCAGCGCGGCCAGCACAAGGGTACAGCGCGCTTGCCTCATGTCTTGGCTCCAGCGGGTGTGGTTTCACGCTTCAGGAAGACGGTGTGCCCGACATTGGTGAATTCCGAGGAGCTGATCGACACGACCTCCCAGCCTTCCGCACCTTTGGCATTCAGGCTGGCCTGCATGTCGGCAAGGCTGGTTTTGCGGGTCATGGGAAAGGACAAGATATCGTATTCAAAGGTCTTCATGGGGAAGTTCCAATCTCAGTTGCGCCGGGGAGGTAAAATTCCGTGATGCCGCGTTTGCCGTCATGGCGGCCGGCCTGGATGATCACGTCGATGGAGTTCTCGATGTACTGGATCATGTCGGCATAGGTCATCGGGATTTCGGTCTTGAGTGCCGCGATCGCGAGGCGCTGCACGGCCAATTGCGGGGTTTCGGCATGCAGCGTGGTCATGGACCCGCCATGGCCGGTGTTGATGGCTTCCAGAAAGGTCATGGCCTCCTTGCCGCGCACCTCGCCCAGGATAATCCGGTCGGGGCGCATGCGCAGCGTCGCAGTGAGAAGCACATCGGCGGTCTGGAATTCCGCGTCACGATTGGCGATGAGGGTCACGGCATTGGGCTGGGTCGGCGACAGCTCGGCGGCTTCTTCGATGGTGACGATGCGCTCCTCTGCCGGTACATGAGAGAGGATTTTGCGCGCGGCCACGGTCTTGCCGGTGGATGTGCCGCCCGAGACGATCATGTTGAGTTTGTTCTCGACGCAGAAGGCCAGCGCATCATCGATCAAACCCGCGGCCACCACGGCACGCAAGGCGCGCTTTTTTTCCACGCGCAGATCTTCGAGCTTGCGCTCTTTGCCATAGAGAAAATCGAGCGCAATGCCCTCGAGTGGCAGGCTTGAGAAGAACCGCAGGCTGATTGACATGGCCGAGAGCACAGCGGGCGGGGTGATGACCTGTGCGCGGATCGGGCGACCCTTGTAGGTGATCGAGACCGAGACGATCGGGCGGTCCTTGCTCATCGTGGTATTTGCCGATGAGGCGATCTGGTTGCCAAGGTCCTTGACCTGAACACCCGTCAACCTCTGGTTCAGCGCACGCATGAAGTGATCGCCCTGGAATTCGCCCCAGCAGGTCCCGTCGGGGTTGATGCAGATCTCGATGACATCGTCGCGTGCGGCGGCGTCGATCCTGTCGAGGGAGGTTTCGAGATAGCTCAGCGACATGGGCTCAGAATATCTCCAGATCGCGGTCGACCATGACCGTGACGCGGGCGCCCTGGTCGACATAGATGACGGGGCCGATGGAGAGGTAATCGCCTATGACGCTGTCCGTGGCATCTGCCAGATCATCGCCAACGTCTTCGAGAACGTCGGCGGCAGTCTCATCCTGGACCTCGGAGGCGGCGGCACTTGGTGCCGCGGAAATCAGCGAGATCAAGGCGGCCGACCCGAAACGCTCGGCGAAGCGTGTGTCTATGAGACCCGTGACACCGGAACGGCCCAGTTCATCGCCCCCGAAAGAGCTGATCTGGACGGTTTGGCCCGCGGGCAGGATGATCCGGTCCCAGGCGATCGTGACACGGCGCTGCGCGATATCGACGCCAGCGCGGTAACGCCCGACGAGACGGGATCCGCGGGGGATCAAGAGGCGCACGCCATCGACGCTGTAGACATCCTCGGACACCACGGCACGGGTCTGGCCGGGCAGCGAGCTGTCGAGGGCGGTTTCCATGACGGCCTGGATCATTGTGCCCTGGATGATGGTGTTGGAAGGATTGGCGATCACCTCGGCCTGCGTCACGGTGGAGGGCAACGCACCGTTCAGCACGAAATCCGTCACCTCGCCAAAAGTGCGTTCGGTCAGAGCCGTTTCATTCGCTCCGGAGGCACCGCCAAAAGCGATGGTGGGCGAGGCGATGCGCCGCTCCTGGAAGGCGCGTTCCTCCGCGGCGCGGCGCTCCAGCTCGGCCATGCGCCGGGCTTCTTCCTCGCGGCGCAGTCGCTCTTGCTCGCGTGCGTGCAGCTCATCTTCCGTGGGGCCCGCTGGAGCGGGTTGGGGTCGGCTGGCCTCGAGTTGGGCCAGTTCCAGATCCATGCGGAGTTGCTCAAGGCTGCGATCCCGCGCCGTCAGTTCGTCCTGGAATCGTTGCTGTGCTGCTTCCGAGGCGGCTTGCAGCGCCGCAATCTGAGCGGTCAGCGCGTCGATCGCCTCTGCGGCGGCGGTGTCTTCCTCGACGACCGGTTCAGGGGCGTTGCGCAACTCCTCGATCTGGGCCTGCAGGGCGGTGATCTGCGCCAGAAGCTCGGCATTGGGCTCAGCGGGGTCTGGTCCGACGAACACAACCTCGGGCTCGGGCGGGGGCAAGGTCTCGATGGTGCCAAAGCCGTCCCCCTCGTTTTGGAAGACGTCCGGGGTGGCCGTCGGCAAGGCTTCCTCTTCGTCGGGCTGTGAGAGGAGATAAAGCAGGACACCACCCGCGCCGATGACGAGGACCACGATCAGCGCGAGAAGGGGCGACCGGCGCTGCGCCGCCGTGGGGGCGCGGGCACTGCCTTTCTCCAGGGCGGCTAGGCGTTTTTCCAACCCGGTGTTCTCGGTATCGCTCATGAGGCCACCTCCGCGGGCGGGATCGCCTCGATGCAGACCACCTCTTCGCCAAGTCGCAGGACCCATTGGCGGTTCACGCCGCTGACGCGGATCACGCCGTCCTCAGGGGTTTGCGTGTTGACCGTGCGTTCACGGCCGCCCGCGTAGCGGAAGATCGCTGGCACAGGTGCGTTTCTCGGAAAGGCGAAATACGTGAACGTCCCGTCATCCCAGATGCGGGTTGGCGTGAACTCGGTCCGCGCGCTGGCACCGTAATTGTAGTTCGGCGCTTGGGCCGCGATGGCCCGGGTCGGGCGCGCAGCGTCGTCTGGATAGCGGAACTGCACGACGTAGAAGGTCGGGCTTCGGACCTCTTCGACGTTGAAATAGTAGCTGCGCCTGTTCGTGTAGACGGTCACATTGGTATGGACGCCGCGCGCAACGGGCTTGATTGCGAAGGCCTGCCCCCCCGGCACGCCATCGATCTCAAACCCTTCCGTGTCGCCCGCGATGATCGAGCGGATGCTTTCGCCCTTGCCGAACTCGATGGTGGTCACATGGGTGAGCGACACGCTGAGACGGTAGACCTGACCCTCCTGGTAGGTGGCCAAGCGCACCCGGCTGTCGTTGGGACCGCCGCGCGGGATGGCTTCGGCAGAGGCGAGGCCGGGCAACAGGGCAATGACAAAAATAAGCGATCTTATAAACAACAACGTCAGTTCTCCAATCTGTCGGAGCGGATGGAATATTCGAGGACGGTGAAGCCGAATGGATTGGTCCAGACCTCATCGATGGAGCGGCGGGTCTCCGGGCGGAACTCGAAGAGAAGCGTCGCAGTGAAGAGGCCGGTCTGGGTGCCGTTAATGGACGTCAGGCGCTTGCGCAGGCGGACCGTCGCGCGGTTGGTTCCGATCCGGTTGATGCTGAGGATTTCCACGTCGAGCCGAGCATTGGGGCCATAGACCGTCGGCGGGTAATTCTCGTTGGCGCTGTTCCAGATCTGGCGCAGCCCGCTCTCGGCAGCTCCGTCCGAGCGGCGCAGGACGCTGCGGATGCGCAGATCGTTGTCGAGCTGGTTATAGACCTCCCGGTCGGCCACATAGCGGAACACCTCCGCCTCGATGATCGCCTGGTTGGCGGTCACCGAGGAGGCGCCCACCGAGGCTTCGGGGAGTGCAAAGCCGGTGGCGGGATCATAGGGGACAACGACGGGGGGCGGGTCGACATCGAGGATCGAGACAGCCGCGGCACTCAGACAGCCGATGATGCCGAAGACAAGACCTGTCAGACCAAGGCGTTGCCAGAGCCGTTCGCGGCGCAGGGCACCGTAGACCAGTTCTTCCTCGATGATTTCTTGTTCAGTCGCCACCCGTCATGCCCCCGCTCGGCGTTTCGAAATGAGTTGAAGCGGTTCTTCGCTGCCTCTCGCTGCGCTCGAACGCGAAAACCGATATTTGTTTTTGGGGATCAATTTCGAAACGCCTTAGTCTGCCCGGAGGTCCGGCAAGGTGAAATCCATGAAGCGCTGTTCTTCGGCGATGGTGGCGGCATCGATCACGCCGCCGGTGCCATCGCCCACGGTCTGGATGGCTTCGAGTTGCCACATGGCGACCAGCGCAATGGCGAGCTCCGCGGTCACGCGCGTGTTGAGATCGATGCTTTCCTTTAGTTCGTCCATGTCGTCGATGAGTCCGACAAGGCGGTCGACCCGCTCGAGCGATTGGCCGGCATCCTCATAGCTGTTCTGGGCCGCCGCCGATACAAGGGCACCGGTGGTGGCCTGCGTCGCCACGCGGTTGGCCCCGGGATTGCCGCTCGTGGCCATTTCCGAGAGGGTGTCATCGTCAAATCCGAGATCGGCCAGCACCCGGTCCATCTGGGTTTCGATCTCGCCTGCGCCAGAACCGGACAGGCCGGAGAAATCCCCAGTCTTGATCGCCTCAATCGTGGCGAGGATGTCCCCGAACTCTTGGTCGAGCAGACCGTTCAACTCGTCTTCCATTTCCGTCCGGATGATTTCTGGAAGCTCGGCGAGGCGGGTGAGGGCCTCGTAGGTTCTTTGCAGCTCCGCGAGTTGGTCCGTGAGAAGGCCGAGCTGTTCGCGGAGCTGCGTCAGCTGCTCGTTTTGCAGAATCTCGTCCTCGATCATCTGCCGGAGCTGCTGGATGTTTTGCGCGATGTTCTGGGTGTCGACGACCGGTACACCTTGTGCTGCGGCAGGGGGTAGGGCGCTGAACTGCAAGCCAACGCCAAGTGTCGTGGCCAAAGCTGTCCTCAAGAGCAGATGTCCCATCATTCAATCTCCCTGATCGTAAAATCCATGAACGCGCCTTCGGCCATGCGGGCGCTGGCCTGGGCCAGCTCTTCGGCGGAGAGCACGCGGGTGCGGGCGGCCTGAAGCCGGATGCGGGCAGCGACGAGGCGCACGAGTTCGGCGCGGGCATAGGTGTTGAGTGCGATGCTTTCCTGCACGTCTTCAGTCTCGGAAATCCGTTCGACGATATCCGCAATACGCAGGGCGGCTTGCCTGATCGCGGCGGGCGAGTTGTTGCCATAGAAGGCCGCGCCGTGCCCGGTGATTGAGAGGTTGGCATTGGCCAGAAGCGCGGGGTCGATCGTGCCGAGGGCGTCGATCCCGCCGATACGGCTTAGATAGAGATTGTAGCGTTCAGGGATGACCGACACGTAGTGCTGGGTCTCGCGGAAGGGTGGCACGCCGCCATACTCGAAGACCCGGCCGGGTCCGGCGTTATAGGCCGCGAGGGCGTTGATGATGTTGCCATCGAATGTGTTGAGCTGGGTCGCGAGATAGCGCGCGCCGCCATGCACCTGCAGATAGGGGCTGTCGTAATATTCCGGGTTGATGCCGAGATCGCTGGCGGTGCCAGGCATGATCTGGGTGAGGCCATAGGCGCCGACGGGAGAGCGTGCACCGATGGTGAAACGGCTTTCCTGCCAGATCAGCGCTTGCAGCAGCGCGCGCCACTGGACGGACGAGAGCCCTGCGCGGCCAACACCCGCAAAGCCGCTGGTCTCCTGAGCCACGCGGATGATGAGTTGCTCGATGGTCTCAGACGCATCCCCGAACATCTGCGCACCGCCGGGATTGGGATCGATCTCGCCCGTGCCATAAACGGCTTCTACGGCGCGGTCGGGATCGCCGCTGCCGTTTTCTAGCCCCGAGACCATGGCGGGCAGTCCCTGACCGCCGAAGCTGGTCTGGGCATCGAGGATGCGTCGGAGGGTTTCCAGCTGCTCCCGCTCGATCTCGGCGATGAGTTCGCGCAGGGCAAGCTTGTCCGCCTGAACGGCCAAGTCTGCTTCGCGGTCGCCGGTCTCGACGATATCGCGCGCGGTCAGCCCGCTGTCATTGGTCGGCACACCTTGGCCCAAGGCGAGACCGGGCAGCAGGCAAAACGCGAGGATATGAGGCAGGCTAGACTTCAACGTCGCCCTCCGGCGCGCCGAGCGGTGCGAAGTGGCAATCCTGGCCGGTCGCTGCCGTCGAGACGAGAAAGGAAAAGCAATTGGCCTGCGGCTCCCGATACTGGGTGCAGGAGGCCAGCGCGCCGAGCGCAGCCAAAGCGATAAAAATACGGATCATGAAAGCCTCCAAAAATCTGGGCGGTCGCGGTAATCGGCGCCGACAAGCGCTTCTCCCTTTTCCATGCCGCCAAGGATCGTGAGATTGGGCCCGAGAGCACTGAGATCGGCATCGACGACGATTGAGCCCTGATCGTCGCGGATCAGTGCGAGGCGGCTGTTGCTGCCCGTGTTGAGAAGGATGTCGAGCTCCTTCTCCGTGAGGTTCAGCATGGCGTAATCCGCGGGTTGCGCGCGGATATTGGGCAGCAGGATCTGTGTCGGAACTGCCTCGACGATGGTCTTGCCGGTCCGGGTGCGCTCGAGCTGGCTCGCGTATTGCGTCATCATGACCGCGACGGTGTTCTGCTTGCGCGCGGTCACCAGCCAGTTCGACAGCCGCTCGGCGAAATACGCGTTGTCGAGCGCCTTCCAGGCCTCGTCGATCACGATGATGGTGGGGCGGCGATCCTCGATCTCGCGTTCGACCCGGCGGAAGAGATAGGAGAGGACCGCCATCCGTTCCTTGTCGGCCTCGCTGTCGAGAATGCCGGTGAGATCGAAGCCCACCACATCGCCTTTGAGCGAGAAGGTATCTTCCAGCGACTGCCCGAATATCCAGCCATATCGGCCGTCTTCGGTCCACTCGAGCAGGCGCTGGTGCAGATCGCCGCCATCATCGGTGGACACAAAAAGCGACGCGAAATCCCGCCAGTTCCGCAGGGCCGGATTGGTGGCCTGCGCGTTCTGGCGCACGACCTCCTGGATGCGGTTGGTCTGCGCCGGGGTCAGGGGCTTGTCGGCGCGGTAGAGCAGGGTTGTGAGCCAATCCGAGAGCCAGGCGGTGCCGCGCGCATCGGTCTCTGTCCAGAGCGGGTTGAGACCCGTGGGCTGGCCGGCGTTCAGGGAGGCGTAGCGCCCGCCATTGGCGCGCACCGCCATCTCCATGCCAAGACGGTAATCGAAGACGAAGATCCGGGCGCCCGCGCGACGGGCCTGGGTCATCAGAAAGGCCGACAGCACCGATTTGCCGGACCCGGGCCGCCCCATGATCAGGGTATGGCCGCTGGTCGGTTCTTTATCGGGCGATCCCTGCTCGTGATAGGAAAACCGGTAGGCGCTCTGCTCCGGCGTGGGCAAATATGTGACGACCCGGCCCCAGGGGGTAAGTGCTGCAGGTTTGCCGAGCTGTGTCCGGTGGAAGGCCGCAAAATCCGCGAAGTTGCGGTTGGTGACGGCGCTGGCGCGGACGCGCTTTGGCTGGTTGCCGGGGTGCTGGCTGAGGTAATGCGCCTTGGCCGCGACCCGCTCGCCAATCATCTTCACGCCTTCGGTTGCGGCGGCGTTCACGATCTCGGCGCTGAGGGTTTGCAGTTCTTCGAGCGTGTCGCAGAAGAGCGTCACGACCATGTGGTGCTCGCCGAAGCTTTGGCGCTTGGCCTCGAGATCATCGGCGGCGATGTCGAGGGCCTCCAGGAGCGAGAGGGCTGCGTCCTGGCTGGCCTGCATCTGGCGCTTTTGCCGCTTGATGCGGCCCGCCATGAGGTTCGAATTGATCGGCGTGAAGGAGTGCGTCACGATCATGTCGACCGGCAGGTTCAGCATGTCGAACATGGTGCAGGAGGTGCCTTCCGAGTATTCTCCGATGGTGAAGCTCTTGCCGTAGCGGTGGCCCACGACGCCCTCGGAAAGCTCGAAATGGTCTCCGTGGAACGTCACGCGGGTATTGGCGACGTTGAAGGACAGAAAGCCGTAGGTGTTGGCCGGGTAGAGCGGCAGCTCGGTGCCCGTGTTGAGCGCGCCCAGAAACCCGACCAATTCCCCAGATGCGGCGGAGAGAAGCCGCGGCTTGAGCTCGGTGAGGCCGGACAGAAAGACGTTCACGGCCTCGCCCAGGCGCTGCAGGCGTTTGCGGGTCTCCTCCTTCAGTCGGTCCGGCGCGCTGCGGCTCAGGAACGGCAGGAGGCTTTTGGGGGGTGGGCGGTGAATGACGGTGAGCGTCAGCGTCTTGTCGCGGAGCCCGCTGGTCTCGAGTTTCGCGCGCCAGCGCCGGTCCACCTCGCCCGCGAAGCTGTCCTCACGGATCGGGTCCAGATCCGGTTTGATCGCCTTGGAGACCTTGTGGACGTAATAGCTGAATTCCGGCCCAAGCTGCGCGATAATGCGGGCAAAAAGCGCTGTCACCTTGTCGAGATAGGCATCGTCCGTCGTGTAGCTGTTGATCCCCTCGAGCCGAATGCAGCGGAAGAGCTCGTTCACCCGTGTCCGCACGGTCTGGTCGTCAACGAGGCTCACATAGGGCAGCATATGCGCGAGGCGGGTCTCTCGCGCATACCAGTCCGGCGTCATCGTGCGGGGATCGAGCGCCTCGTCACGGGCTTCATCACGGGGCATAGCTGTCCCCGCCATGGATGCTGCGGTTTCGCGTGGGTGGCGTCTCCTGCAGCGACGTCATCATCACGTCGATGAAACGCGGGTCCCAATCCGCGGCTTTCCACAGCACCGGATAGAGTAAGGCGGCGACACCCAGCACTACGATGTGCTGGACCCAGACGAACAAGAGCACCGAACCGAAGAGCCAGACCATCGCATACATGATCGGCAGGCCCATTAGCTTGGGCGGGCGTACGAGGCCGAGAAAGAGAGGTGAGCGCTCAGCCACCGGCAAAGACCGCAGCAACGATCGTCGGGGCAGCCGCGACACCGGCGATGCCGACAAGCACCCAAAGCGCCTGGCGCAGATCGATGATGTTGAAGAACCAGCTGAGAAAGACCCCGAGTACGGCCAGCGTCGCGATGACAACGCCAAGGGGTCCGGTCAGCGCATCGACAATGCCCTGCAACAGGCTTTGGATCGGGGAGAGATCGATGCTCTGTGCAAGTGCGGGCTCGGCAATGAGCAGGGATAGTGCCAGCGAGGCGACAAAGAGGTTTGGAATCCAACTTGTTTGGAAAAAGCGGTATCGCCAATGCACTGCCGCGCTGCGCGCTCTCGTGACATTGCCGATAAGTGTTTTGAGGAATGATTTCCAAAAAGGTTGGGACATCATGAATTTGATCCTTCCAATCGGGCCACGACAGCCATGACGCGGGCCACGTGGTTCTGGGTTTCTCTGTAAGGTGGAATGCCACCGTACTGGCGTACGGCGTCCGGCCCGGCGTTGTAGGCTGCCAGCGCCAAATGCGGATCGCCGAAGCTTTCCAGCATCATTGTCAGGTAGCGGGCGGAGCCGTCGAGGTTCTGCAGCGCTTCATGAGGATCCACACCGAGATCTCGGGCAGTAGCAGGCATCAATTGGCCCAGACCAATGGCGCCCGCGCTCGAGACGGCATTCTGCCTGTAGGCGCTTTCCACCTCGATATTGGCCCGGTAGAGAGCCAGCCAATCCGTGACGGACAGTCCCGCGCGGCGCAGGCCGGGATGGCCGACATAGCGCAGGGCTGTTGCCTCGATGCCCAAGAGAACGTCTGCGCGGGTCAGGGGTGCTGGCTGGGCGAGTGCCGCAAGCCTCAGCGAGTCAAGTTCGAAAGCTGCTTCAGTCTCACCAAGAATGGCCAAACCATCGGACGCCGATCCCAGACCAACGCCGTCATTGTAGTTTCGAGCAAAACCGCTCTGAGACCGCGACGGGGTCAGAGAGCCGTCGCTCTCCATGATCAGGACCATTTGCGCTGAGGCAGGTGCTGCGACCAGCCAGAGACAGACGAGGTTAGTTGCCAGTGCCCAAGTCTGATGGGGCTTTGTCTGGCGGGGCGAGTTTATGCGTGCGGCTTGTACCCGCCTCAAGCGGCAGGTCGATATGCGCAAAGCCAAGGCCAATGAAGAAAGACACCACGCCGGAGATCGTCTTGAACTCGCGGATCTTGATATCGTTGTAGGTCGTCCGCGTGCGGGCGGTGACGAGGAGCTTTTCCACCCCGTCATCAGAGACAACGCGCATGATCCAGACCCCGTAATAGCTGGGGCCTTTCTTATGTGCTGATTCCTGGCACAGGATTTCTGCGCTATAGCCGCTTTCCACGAGCTCGCGGAACCTGGCTTCCGTAACCACATTTGGTGCTTCGATGTCCCAGTTCATGGCCCGGCTCACGCTTTCTCCAATGGCGCGACCCCAGGCATTCCCACTTGAAGCCTAGAGTTACGATAGTATACTATCAACCGCAAGATGTAATATCATGCTTTAGCTGTAGTTTGGTTACGCAAACACTAGTCACGGCCAGTGTCCGCGATCAAGGAGATAACAGGTTTGAGAAACCGCAGGTTGAGAGGCCAACACCTATTGCGGGCTGTACCGATACTCCTGGTTGTCCCTGGCGCGGGTTTCGCAGAATCCTGCTTCGCCCCGGCCCGTCCTTTCCTGCCAAGCGATTCGCAGGCAGCGCGGGACTATGCAGACATCATCCGTGGCGATTTCGAAGATTACATCCAGGATATCCAGAGCTACTTCCGTTGCCTAGACGGCGAACGGGCGCGCGCCTTCGAGGAAGCGCGCGAAGTCAGCGAGGACTATGGCCGATTTCTGCAATTGGTAGGGGATTGATGGGCAGCCTCGGGAGCATCAGACTTGCAGCCCATGGAAACCAGACGCCGATAACACCCTCATATATCTACTTTTTAGATAACAGATTTCATCCGCTAGCGACGTCACAAAAGGTATGTGACGCGTGGCAAAGACAATCAGAAGCAAAGGGCAGGTGGCACTCTGCCAGGCGTTGGTCGACGCTCGGATCAAGGCAGGCCTTGGCCAAGATGAATTGGCGACCAAGCTCAGATGCCACCAATCCCTCATTGCCCGCCTTGAAAGCGGTCAGCGCCGGGTCGACGTTGTCGAGCTGGTCGTTCTGGCGCGCGCCATCGGCTTTGACCCGTTCGAGGTTCTGGCGATCGTTGAATCCGCCACGGAGCCCGACCACAGGATTTAAAGCCAATGAATTGTTGAGAAAACCGGAACCCATTTTCCCGGTCTGATGATCATTCTCTCATCGAGGACCAGGTAGCCAAAATCAACGAAGGCTGGTGCATGGTCGTAGTGAACACTCTGCAACCACACGCCGCATTTCGCAGCGCCACAGTGCAGGAAGTCAGTAAACAGTGAACGATGATAAGGGTGAGGGCGTCGCGATCGCCAATCTGATCGGGACCGATGGGTGCAGTGTTGTTGGTTGGGTTTATCGCTGGAGTACAGGCTCACATGCGGTGATGTGGGACGTCCAAGGGCCCCAGCCGGTATCGGAAACCCGGCCGGATATAAGTGACGAACAGAAGCAAGAAATCGACTTCGATGCGCTGACGAGGATCGGAAGAAGCGACGACAGGTGAACAGAGCGAACCCGCAGTGTTTGCCGAAACGCCAAACAGCATGTGGACCGAGACGCGTATGCGGTGCGGTCGTACACGCCAAAGGAGCCGTCTTCCGAGACAAATCTACGTGGCGGCAGGTCAGTAGTTCACCTGCTCGAACCCGTAGTTGCCCTCATAGTCACGCCAATCGACGAAGACGGATCGGTGATAAATGCTAGGGCAATGCTCGCCCCAGCGTTCAAGACCTACGTGAGCCGAAGGAAGGGCAGTGACGGAAGACCTTTGCCAGGCGAAGTCACCTTGGGTCCCATATGTGCCGAGGACCACGGTCGCACTTAGGTTGCAATCCCCATCTCGCCCGGATTCGTGCTGGCGGGCATAGCGAACGTCAAAGACGCGGATGGACCGCACAAAATTGAACTCCGGACCGCTGATATCGATATCAGCACGATCCTGAACAAGGCGAAGCACGAAGTCTGCTGGAATGCCGCCCGTTCCGGTTTCTGGAGAGCGCCAAACGGCATTTGTTGATTTTGTTTGGACGGCAACATCATTGCCTGGAAACGATTGGTGGGGCGAATAGTCCTTGGCGTGAAACAAGGTTTCGAAGATCCGGCCTACATTGCTCGGATGCCGTTCGGTCTCATAAGATGCGCCCATAGGACAGCGCCAAATCTGTAGTGGTGGTTCCACAGGCCATGGCGTGATGCGACGAATGAACTCGGCGCGGGCACGGCTGCAAGGCACGGAAGCGGGCCAACCCCCGGACAGACAGAGGAGGATTGCGCAGTCGATTGGGTAGGTTTGAGCCTTTGTGATGCTCGGCAGCCAACCAGCCGCTAAAGTGATTGCTGCGGTTAGGCATAGCGACAGTCTCTTGAGTTGAAAGCGCATGGTAGGGGCCCCTTTGTCGGACACCATCGTACCTTCAATAATATACTAACGCAACTGTGAGCGATACCTGAACCGCGACTCTTGTCGAGCTCAGGGTAGGGGTGTCATCGCATTTCCTCCAACATCTTTTCGCGAAAGACCTCGGCTGGCGTTTTCCATCCAAGGCACTTGCGCGGCGTGTTGTTGAGGCGATCACAGATCACCTTCATATCGTGATCTGTGCATTGCCGGATGTCGCGTTTGCGGGGCAGCCACCTTCGAAGGCGTCGGTTTGTGTTCTCGACTGTGCCTTTCTGCCAGGGGCTGGAGGGGTCGCAAAACCACGTCTGGGTTCCGATCTCGGCTTGGAGGTGCGGCCAACTGACAAACTCGGTTCCGCGGTCAAAAGTAATGGATCGACGGGCGACGAGGGGGAGGTCTTTGAGAGACTTCATGATCTTTCCCATGACCGGTTTGGTGCGCTTATTCGGGTTCTTCAGGATCACGGTGAAGCGGCTGACGCGCTCAACCAATGAGGTAACGTTGGACTGGCCAAGCTTTTGTTTGAACAGCATCAAATCAGCTTCCCAATGGCCAAACTGACGGCGATGAGCGACATCATCGGGTCGGAACAGAATGCTGACATCGCGGTGGAATTTGGGTTCTCTGCGCCTTCTGGTGCGACGTGGTCTGCGGGCGACACGATGGGTCGGTAGATACCACCACAGGTCTTCGCGCTGACCTTCTGTGGAATAGATGTAACGATAGATGGTTTCTTGGCAGACCCTAAGCGGAGCACCCTCGTGGATCATGCGGTTACTGATCTGCTCGGGTGTCCAACCGTTCCTGATGCGCTCTATCACACGTTTACACAGCTCAGGATGTTTAATCAGCTTGCGCTCTCGAGCACGACGTTCCGCTTGCATCAGGTGGGCAGCAGCACCGTAATAGCCATCGCATCCCGGCATGCTCTCGTCCGAGAAATGGTTGCGCTTTAGCTCGCGAAATATCGTTGATCTGCAGCGCTTCAGAACGCGCGCCATCTCGTCAACTGGGACCTTCGCGTGTCTCCAGCGTTCTATCTTGCGTCGTTCTGTGATACTCAGTTGATCGTAAACGGCTCCCATACCGATTCCTCCCGTTAGATAAACTACTGTTTTCTAACAAGAGTCGCACTTGAAGCTAGCGCGCGCCACACTAAGTATATTGCACCCATAATACAGGTTATGTAAAAACACGACTGTAATTTACATTAAGTGCTCGAATAATCGCCATCGACCACGCGACAAGATGTAGAAGCCGAGCAATCAATCTGTGTCAAAAGAAACTCCTTGAAGCTCTAGTTGGTAGAGGTTCTATGGTACATTAAACGCCGTTTCTCGTGTCACGGCATTCGCCAGACAAAGCTGGAAGAGTATAGTATGCTGACTAGACGACATTTCGTGATGACCACCGCCGCCCTCTTTTCTGCCCCGGTTGCCAGCCCGGTGCTGGCAAATACCTGGCCGACCGAATCGCAGAAGGTTGCCTGGGACGCACAGGTGACGCCGCCCGGCTTTGACCCGGCAACCTCGAACCCCTGGGGCTTACATCCGCGGTTTCTCCCGACCCGGGTGGCCGCGAAAGACGGGCTGACACCGGGCGACATTCATGTCGATGCGGTTGCGCGCTACCTTTATCACATCGAGGAGGGCGGGACTGCCATGCGCTATGGCGTCGCCATTGCTCGTGGTGATCTATACGAACCAGGTACATACACGATCAAGCGTAAAGTCAGATGGCCGCATTGGCAGCCGACGCAGAACATGATCGACCGCGACCCAGAACTCTACGCTGATATCGCCGACGGTATGGAGCCCGGACCTAAGAATGCGCTTGGGTCGCGAGCTCTCTATCTCTTTCTCGGCGACCGGGACACTTATCTCCGCATTCACGGTACGCCACAGCCGAGAAGCATTGGCGGTCGTGCAAGTTCCGGCTGCGTCAGAATGGTCATGGCGCACATAAACGAGCTTTATCCCAACGTCGATATTGGTTCGACGGCTTTCCTCTACTCGGCCGAGGACAGTGTCACTGCGGGAAGCTGAGGCCGTGTACCAAAGCACCATCGGTCAGGGAAAGTGACGGGAGTTTATCCTAGCCGGGGAGCACTTCGGATTACTGAACCCCGCTAGGCCGCCGGCGCGGTACAAATCGGATTTCCGCGAGGTGTTCGGAGCGGCACCAGGGTAACTTCCACGGGACTGTTGTGCAGATACCAGTAGCAGCCGTCTTCCGGCAAAAGGCGCGCGGACTGAAGATCCTGACCTGTTGCGGCCATAGCGACGACTGCCTCCGGCAGTGGTCTGTTTTGTGCAGTGTCGGGCCCGCCAGGAATAGAAGCGGAACACGCTCCCAACAAAAACGCTGCTGGGAGAAGTAAGCCAAGATGAATTCGCATATTTAAAATTTCCGCCCTTAGAACAACTTAACCTGAGTACCAACCTCGGCTAATCCAAACAACTCTTCGATATGTTCGTTGTAGAGGCCGATGCAGCCGTTCGACGATTGTCGACCGATCTTGCGCGTGTCACCTGTGCCGTGAACGCGGTAGTACTGCCATGACAGATAAAGGGCGTGTGTTCCAAGGGGATTGTCGGGGCCAGGGCCAACGAAATCCGGCCATTCGGGATTGCGCTCCTTCATCGACGGCGTAGGTCGCCAGCTCGGGCCATCCACCTTGCGAACGATTTCGGTGTAACCGCGCCGCGTCAACTCCTCCGTAAGAGGGACGCTGGAGGGGTAAAGCTTGTAGACGTTTTCGTCTTCCGACCAGAACTGCACCGCGCGGGAGTCAATGTCGCAGAGAATCGCGCCATTCCGCAGGTTGTCAAAATGATCTTGCCAGGACGCAACCCTAAACCCGGAAATATTGCTTCGCACCGCCGGTGCCGCCAGACCCTCGCTTGTCTGTGCCATGGCCCTACTGGTCGCGAGAACCAACCCACTTGCTGCTGCACCAAAGAGTGCAGTCCGGCGTGTGAACGGTCTGTCGTTAGCTCGTCTCATCAAGAAAACCTCTGGTCTCGTTATTTTTCCCGGTTCTAAGACCTACACCCGCTAGAGCTTCAATATGTTTCTGCTCACAAACCCGTGAGATTGAACTCGGTCATGGCATCAAAGAAATCTGCGGGTTTTTTGGAGGTAGGTTCGGTAAGCATCCCCATAGCGATCAATCAACCAGCGCTCTTCGGCGAAGGTCGCAAGGATCAATGCCGCGACGCCGGTGATAATCACCGGCCACGCGAGGATTGAGGCGGAGAGCAATCCGATCCCGATGAGGATCGCCATGTCAGCCACATATTGAGGATTGCGGGAGAAGCGGTAAAGGCCACGGGTCCGCAGAACGCCTTCATCACCACTCGTCACCGCTATTCCAAGTTGCATCACACCGGACCAGACAACGGCATTGCCCAGAACGATCAGACAAAGCCCTAGACCCCAACGTATGATCCATGGGAAGTCGAGCTCACCCCATTCTAGCAGACCCAAAACGATGGCAGATCCGAAGCCGACGCACGTAAGTCCCCAGACGACAATCTTGTGGGCTCCTGTAGAGTGAATCGGCGGCCAGACACGTCGCTCCGGTTGGAACATGGACCAGAGTATACCCGCGATCAGCAACAGATTGGCCGCACAACCCAGCACGAGAACCACGGTTTTGAGGTCACCCATGACCATACCTGTCGGCGTCCCGATGTTTGGTTGCTGAGCGTTCAAACTCCAGCGTTGAGTGGTCGATCCCGAATTCCTCGTCGAGGCGGGTCTTGATTGCCGTCTTGATGTTTTCGAGGTCATCCCAGCGGTCCTCGGCGATTACGACGTGGGTATCGAGCGCCGCACGATGCTCCTGCATCTGCCAGAAATGTGCGTGATGAACTTCCTCGACTCCGTCCACGTCCTCCACGGCCGCGATAACCTTGTCCGTGTCGATATCGGGCGGGCTTCCCAACATCAGGGTGCGGATTGGGCCACCGATCTCGCTGAAGGCGAGCCAGAGGATATAGGCGGCAATCCCGATGGTGATCGCCGGATCAACCCAGCGGACATCGTAGAGAAGGATTAGAACGCCACCGACGATCACGGCCACAGACGCCAGCGCATCGCTGAGGTTGTGGAGGAACAGCGCCCGGATGTTCACGCTGCCTTTCTGCATCGAATAGGTCAGCCACGCGGTGAGGGTATCGATGAACAGCGCCACACTGCCCAGGATGACCACGGTCCAACCCGCGACTTCGGGCGGATCAACAAACCGCATCGCGCCCTCATAGACCAGATAAAGGCCGATGATGATCAGCGAGGTATAATTGATAAGCGCGGCGACGATCTCGACCCTGCCATATCCGAAGGTCATTTTCGCATCGGCCGGGCGGCGCGCGATCTTGCGCGCGCCGAATGCGATGACGAGCGACGCCATGTCGGAGAAGTTGTGGATGGCATCCGCGATCAGCGCGAGGCTGCCGGATAGTATCCCGCCGACAATCTGCGCGACCGTCAGGAGGCCGTTTGCCCAGATGGCAATGGCAACCCGCCGGTCGCCTTCTTTAGGCTCCATATGGGCATGATCATGCGGCACGAGAAGCCTCCTCATGGCCGTGGTTTGGCCGGCTGAGCCCTGGAACGCTTGGCAAACGACCAGCGCGGATCGCCCTGACGCGGGCATTCATCCAATGGCGAATGAGGTGCCGATAGATCCAGTCGCGCAGCGGGCCTAACGCCTGACGATGGTGCTCATAAAACATGTCAGGATTATCGAATGTTCCAAAATCGCGGGCGATGCCGGTCTTCTGGATATATGTACTCTCCCCCGTCCATCCGACTGGCGGTGCGCTCAAGCAGTCGGTCCCGGCACCGTAGCCGCATAGGGACTGAGTCTCGGAAAACGACCGCTGCAAGGCCAACAGGAAGGATGTGTCGAGGATGAAGCCCTCAAGATCGACCCATTCTGCCTCGGTCTCGACCTCGATCCATGAGTGGAGGATTTCTGCGGGTGCGATCGGATAGATCAGTTCAGGCACGACGCCCCGTTGCAACGCTTTGTGGATTGTGAACCCGTGCAAGCGGCATCTTACGCCGACAGCGCGTAGAAGCGCCATCAGCAGCGTTCCCTTCGTGTTGCATTGTCCATACCTGTCATTGAGTACTTCGGAGGCAGGAATGTCGTCGGCGCGGTTATAGCCAAAGTCGATCTCGTTTCGCACGAAGTCGTAGATTGCACCAATTCGATCATGCAACGGCAAGGTTCCCCACCCCCGGTCGGCGATCAGAGCGGCAAGTGAAGGATGCCTGACATCCAAGAGTGGCGTCGACGAAAGCAGCGGGTCAACAGGGGTCATGAGCGTTTCCTAGAATCAACTATACAAAGATGATAGTTTCTACAGTCACTGTAGCTTCAACCTTTATCTTGTGGCGACGCGAGAGACTATTCTGGTTGGTGATTGTGAACTGCCTTGTGATGCTCGTCATGCGCGTCCCGCAGGATGCCTATGCCGCCCCACGCCGCGATGCCAGCCACCGCGACCCCGACAACGAGGTCGGGCCAGTTGCTGCCCAACCACCAAACGAGACCGCCCGCGATCAGGATGCCGCCGTTCGATGCGAAATCGTTGAGGCTGAAGGTGTTGGCGGCCCGGATGTTCACGTCCGGTTCCTTCAGTCGCCCGAGCAGCCAGATGCAGGCGAGGTTGACGACCGCAGCGATCAGCGACATTGCGATCATCAGAGTTCCGAGCGGTTCGGAACCGCCGACATAGCGCCGCCAAGCGTCAATCAGAATGCCAACCGCAAAGATCAGAAGCAATCCGCCGGATACGTTCGCGGCACCCCGCTTCCACTTCGACGACCGGGACAAGGCCAGAAGGCTGATGCCATAGACGAGGCTGTCGGATGTGTTGTCGAGACCATTGGCGATCAGGGCGCTGGAATCGCCGATAGCTCCCGTGGCGAAGAACCCCGCAGCGATTGCGAGATTGAGACCGAGAACAATCCAGAGCGTCTGGCGCTCTTTTTCATTCTTCCCGCTGAATTCGCTTTCGACCATCGAACTGGCAAACCTTCCGATTTCTAAGAAAGGGGGCAGAAACGCCCTCTTCGGATGAAGCTGTCAAAAAGATATATAGAACCTCTAGCGACTATAGATCCAAAATAGCTTATTTACGTCCCTCTGGGCACCGAAAGAATAATCGCGGCACCGATCAAACAGATGGACGTCCCTATGAAGTCCCATCTGTCAGGTCGCTCGCCCTCGACGAACCACATCCAGAGCATGGAGGCCCCGATGTAGATGCCGCCATAGGCTGCGAAAGCGCGGCCCGCTGCGCTGGTTTCGACCTGCGCCAGCAACCAGCCGAAAAGCGCGAGCGCGATTATGCCGGGTGCGAGCCAGAGCGGTGATGCCCCAAGACGCCACCACGCCCAGATGGCGAAACACCCGCTGATCTCCGCGACAGCAGCCAGCGGATAGGCAATTGCGGCGTTCAAGCCCCAATCTCGTCGTGCTCGGTGAGACATTCCGCATGGTCTCGAAGGACCTCCAGAACCTTGCACTCCGCAACGCTGTCACCGTCGCACTCGGCGACCATGCGTTTCAATTCCTTCTTAAGCGCTTGCAGACGCTTGATCCGCTGTTCGACTTGGTGGAGTTGCCGACGCGCGATCGAATCCGCCTCCGCGCAGGATTGGGACGGGTTGTCCGAGAGGTCCAGCAGCTCCCGGATGGAGTCGAGCGAAAATCCGAGCTGGCGTGAGTGCCGGATGAAAGCCAGCCGGTCGAGGTCCTTTTCAAAGTACCGGCGCTGGCCGCCTGCGGTCCTTCCGGCCTCGTTCATCAAACCGATTTGTTCGTAGTAGCGGATCGTCTGAACCTTGGTTCCGGTTCTCCGCGAGAGTGTTCCAATTGCCAGCATGTGCGATCCTTCAATCTACAAAGACTGTAGCTTACTGAAGAGCCAACTCCATTGAAAAGACAAAGGTTTCACATCAGCGTGACTTCGGACAACAAAAAGTAACTTTTCGCTTGAACCTCTATCTGCTGTAGCTTGTATCCCGCGCACAGACGAACTGAACAGGTGGGTAGCGCAAGCAATGAAGAAGGTCCGGATAGTTCTCTGGTCGGCAGTGGTTGTCACTGCGGCGGTGTCAGCCACGCTTTGGATGACTGAACGCAATCAGGGACCGGTCGCCGCGCGTGTTGATCCTGAGGCCGAGAGTTTCACTGCGGATTTTGAGCTGACGGACCATACCGGTATGGTGCAGACCGACGAGGATTTCCGGGGACGCTGGATGCTCGTCTTTTTCGGATTTGCGAACTGCCCCGACGTGTGTCCCATGGGGCTCGCAACCATCGCGCAGGTCATGGACGAGCTCGGCACCCAAGGTTCCGCCGTCCAGCCCCTGTTCATCACGGTCGACCCTGAAAGGGATACGCCAAGCGCTCTGGCCAACTACGTTCCCCAGTTTGGTCAGGGAATCCTTGGGTTGAGCGGACCGCCGGACCAAATCGAACGCACTGCCGAGACCTTCAAGATCTACTACCAGAAGATCGAGGAAGCCTCGGCGCCCGACGGCTATACGATGGGGCATACGTCGTCCTTCCTTCTCTTCGATCCGGAAGGCGAATTTGTCCGCATCTACGAATACGACGAGGAACCCGGACTGATCGTTACTGATCTTCGCGAAAGGATCGGCGCGTGACAGCTAGCCCAGACGCAACGCCAAGCGCCGCGAGCCCGGTGGCTTTCCTCTTCGCGGCATGGTTCGTCGCCTTGTCCGCGTCGCTTGCCGTGCTCTTCATCGGAGAGGTTCTGGGGCAGACCCCCTGCAATCTGTGCTGGTTCCAGCGTGCCTTCATGTTTCCGCTCGCGATCATCCTCGGGGTGGCGGCGTGGCGCGCCGACCTCTCGATCTGGCGCTATGCCGCGCCGCTCGCGGTTCTGGGTGGTGCCGTCGCCCTTTACCATTCCCTGCTTTACGCAGGGATCGTGCCGGCGCCGATCGTCCCCTGCACGGCGTCCGGGCCATCCTGCACCGATGACGCGATGCTGATCCTTGGCCTGCCAATCCCTCTGCTCTCCCTGCTGACGTTCGGGGCAATCCTTGTCCTTCTCATTCAACTTCGACGGATATCAATATGAACCGAAAGACACTTCTGCTCGCGATACTCACTCTGGTACTGGCCGTTTTCGTGGCTGGTGCCTGGTTCGTATCGCGCCCCGATCCGACCCCGGTGGCGACAGCCGCTCCGCTGGAACAACAGGATCGTCTTGTTCGGTCCTATTCTCCCATACTCGGGCGTGAGGATGCGCCAGTGACCATCGTGGAGTTCTTCGACCCAGCCTGCGAGGCCTGCCGCGCCTTCCATCCCATCGTGAAGCAGATACTGACGCAATACCCCGACGATGTGCGCGTCGTCATGCGCTACACTCCGTTCCACGGCGAGGGGTCCGAGCTGGCAATCAAGGTGCTGGAAGCGGCCCGGTTGCAGGACGTTTTTGTTCCCGTGCTGGAAGCGCTGCTTGAAAATCAGCCTGCCTGGGCCTCCCATGGCGCGCCTGCGGCAGAGCGGATCATGGAGATCGCCGGAGCGGCGGGTCTGGATACTGCGGCGGCGGCGGACCAGATCAGGTCACCCAGCATCGTCGGCGTCCTCAATCAGGACCGGGCCGACGTCGAAGCTGTCGGAATCCAGGGCACACCGACGTTCTTCGTCAACGGTAAGCCTTTGCCAGAGTTCGGTGCGGAGCAGCTTTTGTCGCTCGTCCAAGCCGAAGTCGAGGCTTTGGCAACCAATTAGAACGAACAGGAGAATCAACGTGTTCAAAACCTTCGCAAAGGCAATCCAGAGCCTGTCTGTCGCACTTCTGATGGGCTTGCCAATGGCATCCTCAGCGCAGCAGATGTCAGACAACGCATCTATTGTGGTCGAGAACCCTTGGGCGCGTTCGAGCCTTGGAACGTCGCGGCCCGGCGGGGCCTATCTGACCGTTCGGAACGAGGGCAGCGACCCGATCTCCCTTATCGGTCTTCGCGCGGAGATCTCCGGCATGGCTTCGATCCACGAAACCAGAACCAATTCTGACGGCGTCAGCAGCATGGCTCCGGCGGACGATATCGTGATCCCGCCCGGGGGTATGTTCGCCCTTGAACCCGGCGGATATCACGCCATGCTGATGCAACTGCAATCTCCGCTCGTCGAGGGGGAGACCTTTCCGCTGACCCTGCTCTTTTCCGATGGAACAGAGCTTGAAATCACCGTCCCGGTCCTTGGCATCGGCGCACGCGGCCCCGAAGGCTGATCCGGCTGATGATGAGGGTGGCCAAAATCGCAGCGATCGGAGCGGCGGCGGTCTTTGCCGCCCTGTTTGTCGGCTGGTGGCAGGTAGATGGGCCTGGCGCTGACTCCGCGCCGGGCAAGCGGTCTCTACCGCTGACTGCTATGGAATTCAGCCTGACGGATCAGGATGGTCGGGATGTCGGCCCGGAAACCCTCATCGGCGAGCCGAGTCTGGTCTTCTTCGGATTCACCTATTGCCCCGACGTTTGCCCGACGACCCTCTCGGACATTTCCGGATGGCTCGACGAGATTGGGCCGGATGCCGAAGACCTGAATACCGTTTTCATCACCGTAGATCCGGACCGCGACACGGTCGAGACCATGGCCGAGTATGTCTCGTATTTCCATCCGCAGATACAAGGATGGACGGGCTTGCCAGACCAGATCGCGGCCATCGCCGATGGTTTCCGTGCCACCTATGAGAAGGTTGAGGGGGAAAACGGCGAATATACGATGAACCACACGGCGGGTGTTTTCCTGTTCGATGCAACAGGTCGCTTCGTCACCACCATCGACTATCACGAACCACGCGAATTCGCCGTGCCGAAGATAAGGCGCGCGATGCAGAACAGAACCGAGAGGGCAGAATCTTGAAACTGAGACATATCGTTCTGGGAACGACAATGGCCGCGGCAGCGGTCAGCACGATAGCGAGCCGGGCTTTGATCCTGGAGGCGCCGCCCGAGTACATCTTTTCCGAGGCTCCGGAAGCCTTGGACAGTCCACCCGAACCTCTCGATGGACCAGGCGTCAACGCATCTGGCGAGACGATGCCGAATATGCTTCCGGCCGCTTTTCAGCCGCCTGAGTTTCCCGCACTCGAACGGGCCGAGCCAGATAATCTGATGGCGCTTGTTCAGGCCCTCGCCACGCCGCCTTGGGAGGCGACGGTCGAGGCGGGTGACACATTGGACGTGCTTCTCTCTCTCGCGGACATGGATGCGCAAACACGGACCGAAGTCGCACTGGCACTGACGGTTGAATACGACCTGCGCCGCCTTCGACCGGGCCATCGTCTCAGCGTCGACTTTCGCCCGGACGGCACGCCATTCGTTGTGACGTTGGCTGTCGATGACGGTGTGCGGATCGAAGTCACCCTGGACGACACCATTGCGAGCCGGACGGTAACGCCGAGCGCGTTGACAGTCGAGCGTGCGAGCCAGTTGCTGGTGAACGGGTCGATCTACGCTTCGCTGGATCGAGCAGGCGTCCCGGCCCGTTTTGCCGTCGATCTCGCACAAATCCTCGGGGAAACGGTCGACTTTCGCAGGGATCTTCAAGGCGGAGAGACCCTGAATATCCTTTGGGGTCAGACCGTCCTTCGCGATGGTTCAGAGGTCGGTCAACCGTCAATCTCCTATGCGGCCCTCGATCTGGCCGACGACCGCTTCGAAATCCTCTGGTCAGCCGAAGACAGCGGGCGGGCAACGGTCTATTTGAATGGTGAAATCCTGCGGACGGTCGCGCCGCCGGTGGAAGGCGCACGACTGTCGTCGGTCTTCGGGCAGCGCAAGCATCCGATCTACGGCAATATGCGGATGCACACAGGTGTCGATTATGCCGCCGCTGCGGGGACACCGATTGCAGCGACCGCACCCGGACGGGTCTCCTTCATCGGATGGCGGAGCGGGTATGGCCGGGTGGTCGAGATCGCGCACGGGTCAGACACAATGACCCGCTATGCGCACCTCAGCGCTGTGCCGGAGGGTCTGGCCGTCGGAAACCGCGTGGTCGCGGGCGAAACGATTGGCCAGGTCGGTGAGACAGGCACGGCGACAGCTCCGAACCTTCACTACGAAGTGCGCGTGGACGGCCGACCTATCGATCCGCTCGGGGAGGAATTGCTCGCCTCTGCGGAAAATTTCGACACTGCGGATGCCACTGAAATCCTTGAAGAGACGCGCACACGGTTCGCGACCTTTCTTCGCGAAGACACATGACTGATTTGAAAGGAATTCCGATGAAAAACAGGTTTCAAACCTTGGCCGCTGCGACCCTCATGATTGGTGCCGCGACGGCAGTAACCGCCCAGACCGCTATCCACGTCGGAAAGACGCGCGGCTGCGGTTGTTGCCTTGCCTGGATGGAAAAGCTGTCCGATGCCGGGTTCGCTCCTGAAGGTGAGAATATGGGCGGGGCGTTGATCCGTCTGAAAATGGATCGCGGTATTCCCGTCGATATGTTCTCCTGTCACACGGCGACCGTCGAAGGCTACACCATCGAGGGTCACGTTCCGCCAGCCGATATTACTCGACTGCTTGAAGAACGTCCCGATGCCATAGGCCTGGCCGTGCCCGGCATGCCCATCGGCTCGCCCGGCATGGATTTCGGCGACGATGCCGAAGCCTACGATGTCTTTCTGGTGAAATCCGACGGCTCCACTGAGATCTTTTCGTCCTATCCGGCGAGTTAAAGTGGAGCAAATCACAACACTCTCACCAGTCGCACTGGGCTTTCTAGGCAGCCTGGCCGCCGGTCTCATGACCGCCGTCGGGGCGACGCCCGTGCTTCTCGGCAAGACCCCGTCACGCAAATGGCGCGATATTTCGCTCGGCTTTGCCGCCGGGGTCATGCTTGCCGCGTCTTTCTTTTCTCTCATTATACCGGCACTCGACGCAGCGGAGGGCCGATACGGGGATGGCGCGATACCGGCGCTGATCGTCTGTGCTGCGATCCTGATGGGCATGGGCGCGGTCGCCATGATGAACGAAATGATCCCGCATGAGCATTTCAGCAGCGGGCGCGAAGGCCCAGAGGCGGTCTCGCTGCGCCGTGTCTGGCTCTTCATCATCGCCATCACGATCCACAATGCGCCGGAGGGTTTGGCCGTCGGCGTTGCGTTCGGTGCCGACGGTTTTACAGGCGGATTTCCCGTCGCTCTCGGGATCGGATTGCAGAATGCGCCTGAAGGGCTGGCCGTTGCAGTCGCCCTACTGGGCGAGCGATACTCGGCGGGCCGTGCGTTCGGCATCGCAGCACTGACTGGTTTGGTCGAACCCGTCACGGGCTTTCTTGGTGCCGCGATGATCGTCGTGGCGCAGCCTCTCTTGCCCTGGGGTCTGGCTTTTGCGGCGGGCGCGATGCTTTACGTCATCAGCCACGAGATCATCCCGGAAACCCATCGCAGCGGCCACCAGAAGCAGGCGACGACCGGGCTCGCGATCGGGCTCGTCGTCATGCTGTTCCTCGATGTCTGGTTGGGGTGATCCATGGCAACTCGTTCCATCGGCATTTGTACAGCTGTCGCGGCGCTCGCCGCCGATCAGGCATCGAAGGCGTTCGTGCTTGCGAACGCAGAAGCGCTCGCCACCGGCGTCGCTGTATTCCCCGGCTTCAACCTGATCTTCCACCGCAACTACGGGGTGACCTTTGGGTTCTTTCAAAATGTGCCGTGGTGGGTCCTTGCATTGGTCGCCACCGCCGTCGTTCTGTTCCTCGTCGTTTCACTGATCCGGGCAACGCAGGCAGCCGAGGCGGTTGCCTACGGCATGGTGATCGGCGGCGCTCTTGGGAATATCGTCGATCGTCTTCGCTTTGAAGGGGTGACCGATTTTCTGGATTTCTATCTCGGAACGGTGCATTGGCCAGCGTTCAACCTCGCGGATGTCTTCGTGGTCTGCGGCGTCGGGATTTTGCTGATCTTCTCGGGGCGCGAAAAGGTCGCTGCGTCCGAAACCTCAAGATAGATCTCGGTGATTTCAATCGGCATCACTGTTCTCCGCATTTCCGGAATGTCAGGTATCATCCTCACATTCTGTGCATTCGGCCTCGGCGCTTTGGCAGTTTTCGCTCTGCCACCATTCTCGATGCCGGTGCTTTTGCCCGTCGCGTTTGGCGCGCTGTATCTCCTTACGGTCGGAGAGAGCCGCATGCGGGCCGGACTTGCCGGATGGGCGTTCGGCGTTGGCTTCTTCCTGTTCGGATTGTCCTGGATCGCGGAGAGCTTTTTCGTCGACGCGGAGCGGTTCGGCTGGATGGCCGTTCCTGCGGTGGCTGGACTGGCCGCCGGCCTTGCGCTGTTTCCGGCGGCGGCAATGGCAGCGTTCGCATGGAGCAGGACGAAAGGTGTCTCCGGCGCATTGATCTTCGCGGTCTGCTGGTCGGTTTCGGAATGGCTGCGCGGCACCATGCTGACAGGCTTTCCCTGGAACCTGATCGCCTATGCATGGGCCGACTACGATATTCCACGCCAAATGGCCGCATGGGTTGGCAGCTACGGACTTGGCCTCGTCACAGTTCTGCTGTCGGTCCTGCCCGTAACGCTCCTCATGCGGAATCGTCGGCAAAATGCGTTCGCCGCATTTGTTTTCATGTCGGTGGTGGGGGGTGCCGGAACCCTCGGTACGGTTCGCCTTATGGCCACCACACCGCCAACAGACACAACCGTCAGGATCGTTCAGGGAAACATTCCTCAGACGGAGAAATGGGACCCCGCGTTCCGCGAACGGAACATATCCCGCTATCTGGACCTGTCTGCGCAGTCTGGCAGCTTCGACGTCCTTCTCTGGCCTGAAAGTGCATTTCCCGGTTATCTTGATGAGAATCCTGAAATGTTGGGTCGAATTGCAGAACGTCTGCCTGAGGGCCGCGTTCTTCTGACCGGTGCACAGACGCGCGAGTCGGACGGCACTGGCACACGCTACAGAAATTCGATCCTCGCAGTCGATCAGACCGGACAGATCGTCACGCGATACGCCAAGCATCACCTCGTGCCGTTCGGGGAATACGTTCCCCTGCGGAGTTTTCTTCCGATCCAGCGACTGACCGCAGGGCTTGGGGACTTCACGCCCGGTCCCGGCCCCCAGACCGTTGAGCTACCCGGTTTATCTCCGGTCGGCCTTTCGATCTGCTACGAGGCCATTTTTCCGGGACGTGTCGTAGACGCCGCTTCGCGTCCGGACTGGATATTCAACGCCACCAATGACGCTTGGTTCGGTGCGTCTCTCGGTCCCCGGCAACATCTGGCCTCTGCCAGGATGCGCGCGGTCGAAGAGGGGCTGCCCTTGGTTCGCGCGGCCAACACGGGCATTTCAGCAGTTATCGATGGGTACGGCCGGATCGTCGCCCGCCTCGGGCTCGATGAGACCGGCGTGCTGGACGCCCGCTTGCCAGTTGCGCTCCCGGCCACGCCATTCGCGAAATACGGGCAGATGATGTTCCTGCTCGTTTTGGCAGCGTGCATCGCGGGTGCCATTGGGTTGACTATTGGAAAGGAAAAGGCACCATGATCGTGATCTTCGGAGCATTGGTCGGCGCCGCATGGGGCGGATATCTCGCCAAGAAGCGTGGCGGCAACAGGCTGGACATCGCCCAATACGCGACGAGTTCCGCGATCGCATTCGGACTCCTGGCGTTGTTCGCCTCGATCTTTCTCGCACGGGTTCTATGAACCGCCAGCCAAGGCCGGTACGATGCTATGCTATGCGAATATGTCGATTGGCGTCCCGTCCCGCACCATCGCGTAGATATCCTCAATCTCGCGGTCCGACACCGCGATGCAACCCGCCGTCCAGTCTGGTTTGATCGCGTCGATACCGGGTCGTGGCCCGCCATGGATGAAAATGTCGCCGCCCGGCTCTTGTCCCTGTGCAGCGGCATAGGCGATATCGGCCTCGTTCGGATAGGAGATGCCGATGGAGAGATGGAACAGACTGTCGGGATTGCGGCGGTCGACTGTATAGGTTCCCTCGGGCGTTTTTCCATCACCCTCGAATTGCTTGGGCCCCTCCGCCGCAAAACCGAGATCGATCCGGTAGGCTTTCAGGACCGAGGTATTGTTGAACAGGAACAGGTTCCGGTCACTTTTGAACATCTGCAACCGGGTGACTGCGGGCCCGTCGTAGGTCCGGAACTTGCTGGCGCATCCCGCAAGGCCGAGTGCCAGTCCACCCAATAGCGCAGTTCTACGTGTCGTTTTCATCATGTCGTCCGCTCTATCTTTCTATGTGCCCATTCATATCGGTGTCGGCATGCCTGATCAATCAATGGCCGTGTGCCAGGGCTCCCTGCGCCATCTTTTCCCCGATTTTCTCACCCCCTGACGGGTCTGGCCGATCCGTCGTGGCCCGGAGCAGCCTGAGCGCGTTGGCGACGACCAGCAGCGAAACGCCAACATCCGCAGCGATGGCCCCCCACATAGTCGCCATGCCGAACGCCGTCAGCCCGACGAACAGTGCCTTGGTCGCCAGTGCGATGCCTATATTCTGATGAATGATGCCCATGGTCCGGCGTGAATGCCCGATCAGCCATGGCACCTTGGCGATATCGTCCGTCATCAACGCGATATCGGCTGTCTCAATAGCGGCGTCCGATCCGACCGCACCCATGGCGATGGCGAAATGCGCCCGCGCCATGGCAGGTGCGTCATTCACACCATCTCCGATCATTGCCACGACATCGTAACTGGCAACCAGTTCTTCGATTGCCGCCACCTTGTCTTCTGGCAGCAGTTCTGCGCGAACCTCATCGATGCCGACTTCCGCCGCCACGGCGCGCGCCGTGCGTTCATTGTCGCCGGTCAGCATGATGATCTTTTGCACGCCTTGGGCATGCAGACGCGCCACGACCCCCTTCGCATCCGGGCGGATACGGTCGCGCAGTTCGATCAGGCCCAGCAGGCGGCTTCCGGAGCCTACGGCCACGAGTGTGCTGCCAGCCCCTTCGATCCGTTCCAGCAGGTCGCGGGGGATCGCTTCGCCAAGCCCCTTCTCGGTCGCAAATCGATCCGAACCGAGCCAGACGGGCTGACCCTCCCAGGTTCCCTCGACACCGCGGCCCGGCACCGTTTGGGTGTCGGTAGCCGCCGACTGCTTCAGCCCATCGCGTTCGCCGCGCACCAGGATGGCCCGCGCGAGAGGATGCGAAGAGCGGGCTTCCAGCGCGACAGCGGCGCTCAGAAGGTCGCGCTCGGCCGTGCCGCCCAAGGGATGCAGACCCGCGACCTCCGGTTCTCCCATGGTGATCGTCCCGGTCTTGTCCATTGCCAGAGCTGTCAGGCGTGACGGCGCCTCCACATAGGCACCGCCCTTGATCAGCACGCCATTGCGTGCCGAGGCCGCGAGCGAAGCGACGATGGAGACCGGCGTAGAAATCACGAGCGCACAGGGGCAAGCGATTACCAGGAGAACCAGTGCATTGTAGAACCAATAATTCCATGCCCCCGCGAACAGCAGCGGTGGAACGACGGCGATTAGAACCGCCAGCACCATGACAATAGGCGTGTAGATGCGGGCGAACTTTGTGACCCACTGTTCAACCTCGGCGCGGCGCGAATGAGCGTCGCCTACCATACGGATGATTTTCGAGAGCACGGTATCGCCTGCGGCCTTGGTGGCCCTGACCGTCAGTGTGCCGTCGCCGTTGATCGTTCCGGCATACACTTCATCGCCAGTTTCCTTTGCCACAAGAGCACTTTCCCCGGTAATCGGAGCCTGATCAACATCGCCGCGACCCTCGGTCACCTCTCCGTCGAGCGGGATACGGTCTCCGCCGCGCACCACGAAGCGGTCACCGATCGCAACCTGAGCCGCAGGAACATCGGTCTCCGATCCGTCGTCACGAATGACGCGCGCCGTGGGTGGTGCTAGGTCCAACAGGGCCGAGACCGCGTTGCGCGCACGCCCCACGCTCCAGGATTCGAGAGCGAGGGACAGAGCAAAGAAGAATGCGACCGTTGCCGCCTCGAAAAACTCGCCCAGACCGATCGCCCCGGCCACGGCGACGATCATCAGCAAATTCATGTCAGGCGAAAATCTACGCGCGGCGGACCATGCTTTGGGGGCGACCAGCCAGGCTCCGAACACCACCGCCAGCATGAACAGCCCCATCTCGACCAGAGGCATAGACGTCTCGCCATGACCGGAGAAGAGCCGCAGCGCGCCGCCCGCCCCCGTCTCGACGATGTGGTAAAGGAACCCCGCGGCCCAGAAGCCGCCGCTGAGCCCGGTGAAGAGGCGTTGACGTGCGAAATGGGCCGCCTGGTCCGCTTCGGCGCTTTCAGCATCCCACATCTTCGCGCTCATCCCAGTCGACCCGACGATCTTGATGATCTTATCGTCGCTGAGCGGTTTGGCGCTTTTGAGGATGGTCATGCGCCCGTTGATCACATCGAAGGCCAGATGCTCGCTGCCGCCGACTTCCGGCCCGACGACCTTGTTCAGGATCGCGACCTCTTCCGCACAATCCAGCCCGTTAACGCGAAAACTGCGTCCGGAGGATGGTGGAGGTGCTGCCACCTGCGCGGTGTCTTCGGCCGTCTGGCCGCAGCAAGCCTTTGTGTCTTTGCGATCATCCTGATGACCGTGCGGATGCGTGTCTGGACCGTGGTGGGACATGGGAAACCTCTGAGAATAAGCGTTGAGCCAAAGATAGGAGCTTCAGTTGCTAGAGGTTCAAGAAGTTTCTTGGGATGTTCTGTGCTTAAGGCCATCACAATCAGCACTGTACCTCCTCTGAACTGTTCGGGCGCGACAGCGAGGCGATTGGACTTGACCTTCCATCTACGGGAAGCACTATTTGCGGACCCAGTGTAGTTTTTGAAAGGCTGGGAAATGGATCAGATAGTAGGCAAGGATGCGTCAGAGCGGTCGTCGGATCATGCCGTGGATCCGGTGTGCGGCATGTCCGTCACAATTTCTCCGGACGCACGCCGTGCAGACTATGACGGTGAAATTTTCTATTTCTGCTCCGACAGGTGCCACACCAAGTTCAAGGCTGATCCAGTTTACTACGCCTCTGGCAAGGCATCGGATCGTCGCATGACCTCACAAGCAGGCGCGCAGTATACATGCCCGATGCACCCTGAAATCGTACGTGATGAACCCGGATCTTGCCCGATCTGTGGCATGGCGCTTGAACCGATGTTACCGTCGGATGAACCCAGTGAGGAACTGACCGACTTCACCCGCCGCATGTGGATCAGTGCCGCCGCGGCCGTTCCCCTGGTCATCCTAACCATGGGTGAGTTGGTCGGTCTGCCCGTCCGAGACTGGATCGGGCATCAACTGGCGACCTATGTCGAGTTCGCGTTGGCGACACCAATCGTCCTATGGGCGGCGAAACCCTTCTTCGAGCGGGGATGGGCGTCGATCGTGAACCGCTCGCCCAACATGTGGACACTGATCTCCATCGGTGTCGGTGCGGCCTACATCTATTCGCTGGTGGCTACGTTCCTTCCGGGCGTGTTTCCGGAGGTCTACCGGATGGGCGCGGGGGTCGGCACCTACTTTGAGGCCGCCGTTGTCATCATCACCCTGATTTTTGTTGGGCAGGTTCTGGAGCTGAGGGCGCGGGAACGGACCGGCGATGCCATTCGGGCACTACTCGACCTGGCCCCGAAAACTGCGCGACGTATCCTGCCCGACGGCACAGAGTATGACGCGCCGCTGGAAAACATCGTTGAGGGGGATCGTCTGCGGGTCCGCCCAGGCGACGCGATCCCCGTCGACGCCACGGTCATGGACGGTACGTCGTCCATCGACGAGAGCATGATCACCGGCGAACCCCTGCCGGTCGAAAAAGGTCCCGGCGATACCGTCACCGGCGGCACGATCAACAAGAAGGGATCCCTTGTCATCGAGGCCGCGCGCGTGGGTGCCGACACGATGCTGAGCCAGATCGTCGAGATGGTTTCGAACGCGCGTAGGTCCCGCGCGCCGATTCAGGGTCTTGCCGACAAGGTCTCATCCTACTTCGTGCCGACCGTTGTCCTGATCGCGCTGCTCGCATTCGTCGCGTGGCTGAGCTTCGGACCCGAACCTGCTCTGGTCTTTGCCATTGCCTCGGCGGTGTCGGTGCTGATCATCGCCTGCCCCTGTGCTCTGGGTCTGGCGACCCCGATTTCGATCACGACGGCCGCGGGGCGCGGTGCACAGGCGGGTGTGCTGATCAAGGACGCCGAAGCTCTGGAACGCATGGCCAAGGTCGATACGCTGATCGTGGACAAGACGGGTACCCTGACCGAGGGGAAGCCGAAGCTGACCGATGTGGCCGCTCTGGGCGACGAAAGCGAGGAAACCATTCTAACCCTAGCTGCCGCCCTGGAAAAAAGCTCGGAGCACCCGTTGGCGGAGGCCATCGTGGAGGGTGCGATGGAGAAGGGCATCAAGGTCGGCAATGCCGAAAACTTCGAGGCGGTGACCGGAAAAGGCGTGCGCGGAACTGTCTTGGGGCGGGCTGTCGCACTTGGAAATACCGCAATGATGCGCGACATGTCTCTCGACACATCTACGGCGGAGGAAGCGGCAGATGTTCTACGGGCCGAGGGTAAGACCGCCATGTTCGTAGCCATTGAAGGTAAGCTGTCCGGCATCGTCGCAGTGGCCGACCCGATCAAGGAGTCGACTGCCGAAGCCATCAAGGTACTGCACGAGGCAGGTCTGCGGATCATCATGGCGACAGGTGACAACGAACGCACCGCCAGCGCCGTGGCGCAGCGGCTTGGAATCGACGAGGTTCGGGCCGGCGTTCTGCCGGAAGATAAGAAGGCGCTGGTCGACGAGCTGCACGCCGAAGGCAGAAAGGTCGCGATGGCGGGTGATGGTGTCAACGACGCGCCAGCCCTGGCCGCAGCGGACGTCGGCCTTGCCATGGGTACGGGCGCGGACGTGGCGGTTGAAAGTGCGGGCATCACGCTGTTGCGCGGGGATCTGAACGGCATCGTCAAGGCGCGGACACTGGCGGTGGCGACGATCCGCAACATTCGCCAGAACCTGTTCTGGGCGTTTGCCTATAACACGCTCGGTGTTCCAATCGCGGCAGGGGTCCTCTACCCGGTCTTCGGCCTATTAATGTCACCAATGATCGCCGCAGCCGCGATGAGCCTTTCTTCAGTCTCGGTCATCGCAAACGCTCTCAGGCTGAGGCGATTGAAGCTTTAGCGGGTCCGCGTTTTGAACGTGAAGTAGGTCAATTATCCATTTCAGCAAAACGTGTATTGCTGGTCTGTCAGAAATCCAACATAGCTGACCGATGATACTCAAAACGCGCCTTTTTGTGCTTACTCTTTTGATTGGCGTTGTTCTGGCGCAAATCAGTCATGCGTCCATTTCAAGCGTGGATTCAGGGTCTTCGATGGTCATGCAAAGCGATTGCTGTCCAGATGACTGCCCGGACATGCCGGAATGCGATGCTGCTTGCATTTCGACGATGCAATTTCGGGTAGCCCCGATTGTGCTGGGGCTGGAACGAGCAACTCTAGCGAGCTTGCCGAGCCCCGGAAACGCAGAGTTCTCACGGGCCGAGGCGGCAGCGCACCGACAACATGCGGACATTGAGCTTCAAAGACCGCCAAAGGCATGACGGGTCAGGTGTCTTTCGCACCAAAATCCACGCGCCGATGTAACGTATAGACTCAGGGTTGATACGATGGCTGGCGTTCCCGTTGCCCGTCAAAATAGGCGTATCATGCTCCGTTATATCCCCACCTTTCTTGCGACCCTCGTGGTTGCGACCCAGCTCTCCGTGCCGATAGCACAGGCGGCTGCATCTGATTACAACCTTGTTCTCGTCGAAACGACCTATCCCTTCGGAGACGGCGCGGTTCTGGAGCTTCGTCTGATTGATACCCGCACCAATGCGCCCGTCGAAGGCGCCGTCATCTTTGCCACAAGGCTGGATATGGAGCCGGACGGCATGGAGACGATGACTTCGACGGTCTTGGCGTTGCCCGGCGAAGAGCCGGGTCTCTATCGCTTTTCCGCCGATCTGACGATGGACGGAAACTGGCGGTTTTCCGTTGCGGCCAAGGTGCAGGGCGAACCTGAAACTGTTCAGGCGCAAATCGTGCTCGAGGTGCTGCCATGAGCGTCTTTGGCAAATTGGTGCTTATCGGCGTGGTTGGCGGCGCGGCTGGATGGGCGGGCCTCGCGGCAGGCGTCAAGGGTTGGACGCCTGCTATGCTGGCAAATGTGGCGCAGACGCAATTCACCGCGCTGATGGGACGGCAAGCTGAAGCAATGCCAGCCGCAACCCGAACGCCGACAGGCCCGGTCATCTACTACCGACACCCTGACGGTCTCGCCGAATGGTCCGCCGCGTCGACCGAGACTGCCGATGGAAAGTCCTTTTTGCCGGTCCTGGCGAACGAAGACGTATCGTTTGATCCAGAGGCGATCACGCCTCTAGAGGCAGAGAGTGGCGAACGAACCCTACTCTACTACCGCCACCCGATGGGCCTGCCTGATACGTCGCCGGTGCCAAAGCTGGATTCCATGGGGATGGACTACCTGCCCGTCTATGCCGACGAGGTAAGCGATGCCGGATCAGTGACCGTATCGCCCGGCAAGCTGCAACGCACGGGCGTGCGTACGTCAATTGCAGTGTTTGATCCCATGGCAACAACAGTGCGTGCGCCGGGGATCGTCGCGCTGGACGACCGTAGAGTCAGCGTCATTTCATTGCGTGCGGATGCGTTCATCGAAGAAGTTGAGGATGTAACGACCGGATCAATCGTTGAAGCGGGCGAACCGCTGGCGATGCTCTATTCCCCAGAGGTCGTCGCCGCTGCGGCGCAATATGTTTCCGACCTTCGGGGCGGTGAAGGGAGGGTCGAAGGCAGCCGCCAAAGGCTGGCAAATCTGGGCGTCCCAGCAGCCGTCATCGACAAGATCGCGGCGGAAAGGCGTACGCCGGTGCAAATCACTCTGATGGCACCGCGGTCGGGCGTGGTACTCGAACGGATGGCCGTCGAAGGCATGATGTCAGAGGCTGGAGAAACGCTGTTTCGTATTGCCGATACATCGGTTGTCTGGGTCATGGCGGACGTGCCGGAATCTGCGCTCGCGGGCCTTTCGGATGGAAACGCTGCGACGATCACCTTCCCAGGCCTGCCGGGCGAGACCTTCAGCGGCTTGATCGACAAGATATACCCTGAAGTCGATATGCAGACCCGGACTGCACGCGTCCGCATCGATCTGTCCAACCCCGAGGGTCGCTTGCTGGTCAACATGTTCGCGGATGTGGTTTTGGCGACGGGCGACGGTGCGCCCGTGGTGCAGGTCCCGGAAACGGCGGTGATCGACACCGGCGATCGCCAGGTGGTGATCCGCGATATGGGAGAGGGGAAATTTGTGCCGCAGGATGTGGTGCTGGGGCGGCAGGCCGCCGGGATGGTGGAAGTCCGCGAAGGTATTGCCGAGGGCGACCGGATCGTCACCACCTCGACCTTTCTGATCGACGCGGAGAGCAACCTGAACGCAGCCCTGGCTGCGCTGACCGCCCCGGAGGCAGTCGAATGATCGCGCGTGTCATCGAATGGTCCGCCCGCAACCTTGTTCTGGTGTTCTTTGCCACGGCCCTGATCATCGCCGCAGGGGTCTGGTCACTGCGCAACTTGCCGATCGACGCTATTCCCGACCTGTCTGACGTGCAGGTGATCGTGCTGACCGATTATCCGGGCCAGGCTCCGCAGGTCGTCGAGGATCAGGTCACCTATCCGCTGACTTCGGCGATGCTGACGGTGCCGCGATCCCGCGTCGTGCGGGGGTTTTCGTTCTTCGGCATTTCCTTTGTCTACATTATCTTCGAGGACGGCGTAGACCCCTATTGGGCACGGTCTCGCGTTCTGGAATACCTGAACGCCGCGGCAGCCCGCCTGCCGGACGGCGTGACGCCCACGCTCGGTCCCGATGCGACCGGGGTCGGATGGGTTTACCAATACGCGATCACCGGAGAAAATCTGTCGCTGGCCGAATTGCGGTCGTTGCAGGATTGGGTCGTCCGCTTTGGTGCAAGCCGTGCCGAGGGCGTGTCCGAAGTGGCCAGCGTCGGCGGCTTCGTCAAGCAATACTCGGTCACGGTGGATCCGGTGCGGATGCGGGCGCAGGGGTTCACGCTGTCCGACATCGGCAAGGCCATCTCTGAAAGCAACATGGACACCGGCGGGCGCACGGTAGAGCTTTCCGAGTTCGAATTCATGGTACGCGGACGGGGCTATCTGTCGGGGACCGAGGATATCGGCAACATCACCCTGCGCAGTATCGGCGGCGTCCCGATCAGCCTGCGCGACGTGGCGCGGGTCGAAATCGTCCCCAATGAACGCCGCGGCATCGCCGAGTTGAACGGTGAGGGCGAGGTGGCCAGCGGCATCGTGCTGCAACGGGTGGGCGCCAATGCACTGGACGTGATCGAAAACGCCAAGTCAGAACTGGATGTGGTTGCTCAAAGCCTGCCGGACGGGGTCGACATCGTGCCGGTCTATGACAGGTCCAACCTGATCCTGTCGGCAATAGAGACGCTGAAAACAACGCTTCTCGAAGAAAGTCTCGTTGTGGCCGGGGTCACGATCATTTTTCTGTTGCACGTCCGGTCGGCCCTCGTAGCGATCATCATGCTGCCTATCGGATTGCTCATGGCTTTCACCGCGATGAAATTCCTCGGGATCGGGGCCAATATCATGAGCCTCGGCGGCATTGCCATCGCCATCGGCGCAATGATCGACGCCGCCATCGTGATGATCGAGAACGCGCACAAGCATCTGGAACGTGCTGCCCCCGACAAGCCCCGCATCGAGGTGCTGATCGAAGCCGCAAGCGAGGTCGGCCCGGCACTGTTCTTCAGCCTGCTGATCATCACCGTATCGTTCCTGCCGATCTTTGCACTGGAAGGACAGGAGGGACGCATGTTCGGCCCGCTGGCCTATACCAAGACGTTTTCGATGGCGGCGGCGGCGTTCCTGTCGGTGACGCTGGTGCCTGCGCTGATGGTGGTCTTCGTGCGCGGCCGGATCATGCCTGAACACAGGAATCCGGTGAATCGGGCACTCATCGCCGTTTACCGCCCAATCATCCGCGCCGTGCTGAAGGCCAAAAGTCTCACGATCATAGTGGCTCTCGCCGCACTGGTGGTCACGATCTGGCCCGCGCGGCAGTTGGGGTCAGAGTTCATGCCCGTCCTGAACGAGGGCACGCTGATGTATATGCCGACCACTTTGCCCGGTCTGTCAGTCACCAAGGCCGCCGAGTTGATGCAGACGCAAGACCGCATCATCAAGACCTTTCCCGAGGTCCTGACCGTCTTCGGCAAGGCGGGCCGCGCCCTGACCGCGACCGATCCCGCGCCGACCGAGATGTTTGAGACGATCATCCAGCTCCGCCCGGAAGACGAATGGCGGCCCGGTGTGACGACCGAAAGCCTGCGGCAGGAAATGGATGCCGCCCTGCAATTTCCCGGCGTATCGAACGCTTGGACTATGCCGATCCGCGCCCGGATCGACATGCTGTCCACCGGTATCCGCACGCCGGTCGGTATCAAGGTTTATGGCACGAGTCTGACCGAGATGGAGAAAGTGGCTCGTGAGGTCGAAGCCGTGGTACGCACGGTGCCGGGAACGACCAGCGCCTATGCCGAACGGGTGATCGGCGGCTATTACCTCGACATCACCCCAGACCGTACAGTGCTTGGCCGCTACGGTCTGTCGGTGCAGGATGTGCAAGAGGTAATCGGCATGGCGTTGGGGGCCAAGGCCATCACGCAGACCGTCGAGGGGCGCGAGCGCTACGACGTCGCAGTGCGCTATCCGGCGACACTGCGGTCTGATCCGGAGACGATTGGGCGCGAGGTTCAGGTTGCACTGCCGGGCGGTGGCACCATTCCGCTGGGGGACGTGGCCACCATTGAACGCACCCGCGGAGCTACGTCGATCCGCACCGAGAACGGACAGCTTGCCGTATATATCTTTGTCGATATCGTCGGACGCGATCTTGGCGGCTATGTGGCCGAAGCTCAGGCGGCGGTCGCGGCCTCCGTCACTCTGCCACCCGGCTATTCTTTGGGCTGGAGCGGTCAGTTCGAATACCTTGAACGCGCGAAACAGCGGCTGGCCACTGTTGTGCCGCTGACGCTGGCGCTGATCTTTCTGCTGCTTTACCTAAACTTCCGCCGCCTGACGGAAACCTTGATCGTGATGCTGTCGCTGCCTTTCGCTCTGGTCGGTGGCATTTGGCTCATGTGGTTCATGGGCTTCAACATGTCGGTTGCGGTGGCCGTCGGGTTTATCGCGCTGGCCGGGGTGGCGGCTGAAACCGGAGTGATCATGTTGATCTATCTCGATCAGGCTTTGAATGAAGCGCGTGCCCGCGCGGGCGACAGGGACCTGACCCGCGACGAGCTCCACGCCGCGATCATGGTGGGTGCAGTAGACCGCGTGCGCCCCAAGATGATGACAGTTGTCGCAATCATGGCCGGCCTGATGCCGATCCTTTGGGCGCATGGCACCGGGTCCGAGATCATGCAGCGCATCGCAGTGCCCATGATCGGGGGAATGGTGTCGTCAACCTTGCTGACCCTGATCGTCATTCCGGCGGTTTATGCCATCATCAAAGGGTGGAGCCAGAAGCAAGCCGGTACAGTGCCTGATTTGGCCCTTGGGCGGGCCGCAGAATAAGGGCAACGGCGTCAAGCAAGCAATAGGATATTGAGATGTATGCTCGAAACCTATGGAGTCACCGCGACTTCGACCATGCGGATTGTAGTGTCCCCGTCCCCGCCGCCGGTCGGCTGCGTCCAGGCCACAAACGTACCGGCGTCTCCGCGCGCCATTCGGGGAAAACCGATCGATCCGCCGCCCCGATTGATATGGAGCGCCTGAGGCGCTGCGCATCCGGTACTTCGCGATATGTGGCACATGACGATCGCTTCACCGCCTCCCACATATTCAATCCAGAGCGCCAATGCGCTTCCATCCGGCATTTGCAGAACATCCACCCGTCCCGCGGCTGTGCCGAGGTCAATGCGGAGCGGTTCGTCAAACTGCGCGCCGCCATCGGCCGAAAACGCGATATAAACCTCCGGTTTATTCTCAGCTGCAGTGAACCAGATAACGGACACCTTGTCGTCCATCGTATCAACGGCTGGGCCATTTACGGGGCAGCCGGCAATTTCCCATCCGTCGTCGTGAACAGTGAGGGGTTGCGTCCAGTCCCCTCCGGTAGATCGAATAATCGAAATGTCGCGGATTTCATCGGCGGTTCGATCACGATAGACCGCCACGATATCGTCCGAAGCGGTCCGCGCTGCGGACGTCTGACAACAAGTACAAGCGCGCGCGTCCAACAGGCTTTCTGGCTTCATCGTTCCGTCAGAGTTGATCTGTCGTGCGCGCAGCTGCATCGCATTCTCGAAGTTTTCGCCTTCTGTTTGACTGTCATACTCCCGGCCATCCAGCCACAGCGCCGTCAACCCGCCAAACTGATCGGGAACCAACGAAACAAAACCGTGCTCGCGTTGTGATCTGTCATCATGGGGAATAAGCGGTTCCGTCCAGCTTCTGCCTTCATCTTTAGAAAAAGCGATATTGACGTCATATTGGTAATCACCCTCCCCATTCAGTTTAAGCCATTGTGCCGCCAGGCCGCCATCAGCCAGCACCGCTACCGATGGAAAATCGGCCCAGTTGATGTAAATCTTTGACGATTTATGAATTGTGCGAGCGTCCGACCACTCGCTGCCATCAAGGATGGCCATGCGAACTTCCGCTTCGGCTCCGTTTTCTTCTGTCCAACTCAATACGACCCGGCCATCCGGCAAGGTTGCAAGTGATGGCTCACGGGCACCGATGCCGACCGGGGCTGCGCGGTCGGTCAATCTGAAGAGGTCGGTTTCCTCGGCATATGTTGCGGTGAAAGAACTGAAAAATGCACCAATACTCAATATGGACGCATAAAGACATTTACTCATGAAAACGTTCTTCCGCCAGTTGTGGCCATGTCGCGGCGAACCTAGTAGTCGTTGACCGCGAACCAAACTCCACCCTCTTATCTGTCGAAACGGCTTAATTGATCCCATTGGCACGCTGCAATGCTCGAATATACGTCACGATAGCAAGGATCTCTGATCGCGTCACGCCTTCAACCGCTGGCATGTTTCCAAATTTCCAATGATGCGCCCGCACTCCATTTTGCGCCGCGAGGACAAACGCCATGTCGCTGTGATGGCTCGGTTCGTAAATCTTGTGAACAAGCGGTGGAGCAACGCCATCCCGGCCTTGCCCGTTCAGGCCGTGGCACACGGCACAGACCGCATCATAAGCGCCTGCGCCGATTTGCTCCTGCTCTGTAAAACTTGCTGGTAGCGTGACAGTTACAAGCGCGCCTGCGGGAAGCGCGACGCCCTCATCCGTCTGCGTACCCGTTTGAGAGTAATCCGGCTGCATGATGTACCAGCCTGCTGAAGCAACGGCGATCAAAGCAAAGAATATCGCTGCCCATTTCATCCCATCAAACTCCTTCATGATGTTGCTATGGCCCCCTGCCCTACCAAAGACAGAGCTGGGTATCTCTGCTTGGATCGCTCGAATTGGCCAGCCTCTTGTGGCGCAGTGTTGTCTGGCTGAGCATGCCCCAATGGCTGAATCGATTTGTTTAAAAAGGCCATGATTTCCTGATACCGGATCCGCGTGTCTTCCAGCGTCTGATAGTAATTGAAGAGCTCTTTCAGCGGTGCCGAGAAGTCCTTGTGTGCTGCCAGGACGGCCACCAGCGCGCCGAGTGTAATGCGACCTTCGATGACAAAATATCCACCCAAAGAGTAGAACAGGAAGGGCGTCAGCGCGGTCAGAAAATTGTTGAGGGCCTTGATGAAGAACTTCAGACGGAAAATCTTCCTGCGCACGCGCTCAAGCTCTCTAAAACTTGTACTCACTGGCAGCAGCCCGGCCGGATTGACCTGTCGTTCGCGCAACTGATCGCTGAGCTGCCTGCCAAGTTGTCGGACTTCCCTGATCCTTGTGCGTGAAAGGGCGTTGACCCGGCGTTGTAGCTTGGGCAGCAGCACGAGTTGAATTGGCAGCACCGTCAGTGCGGCGGCACCCAACACAGGGTCCTGAACGAACATGAAAGACAGGATCGTCAGAAGCGTACCGCCTTGCAGGATTGGTAGCGCAAGGACATCTGCAGCAAAGCCACCTATGGGCTCAACTTCCTGTGCGAGAATAGGGATGATTTCGCTCTGGTTTCGAGCGTCTGGATCGCTGCGCCAGTGCCGATAGACCAGCAGGCGGAAGCGCCGCAGAAAACGCTCAGCGACATACCCTTTGAAAACATTAAGGCCATATTTGTTTAGCCCGTTCAGGATGATCGCCAGAAGGTAAAGACCGCAAAGCAGCATGAGGAAAACGACCTGATCGAGGTCTTGTCCCAAAATGGCAATCGGGAAACGGCCTGAATCCAGAGCGTTGTTTACGATCTGTTTTGGCAGTTCTAAAGTCAGATAGAGTATAGGCATTGCGATGAGGCTAACCAATATCATCAATGCCTGCTGACTTCTGGAGTAGCGCAAGACAGTCTTGAAAAGACTTTTTTCAAGCCCTCGTATGGGCTCTGTGTGTAACGCCGGCGTGCTGCGGTACTTCCAAAGCTTCAGAATGCCGCGAATAGCAAGATATGAGCCAACGGTGATCAGCAGCGCGGGGGCCAAGACCAGTATGAGATGAATGAACGGATGCACCCAGTCTGGCGTGGCATCGTTGTAGTCGTACCCAAAGGCGGCAGCTACGTCGTGTACAAGCAGGTGATACCTGTCCAAGAGTGACATTGAAAAGTCTAGCCCTTGGATTTCGGCGCAAGGTGGTCGTGCACGATGATGACGCCCCACATGCCCGCTTCCCGGTGGCCGGGGATCAAGCATACGAACTCCAGGTTGGCCATATCGGAGAACTCCCAGATCAACTCGGCATTTTGTCCACTAGGGATCGAAACTGAATTGGCGTTGTCATGTTGCATATCGGGATGTTCGCGCATCCACTGCTGGTGTTCTGCAACCTCGTCAAAGGAGCCAAGAAAGAACTCGTGATCCAGTCTGCCGGCATTGCCGATCGAAAACCGGATGACCGACCCCCTTTCAATCTGGATCGCGTCCGGCTCGAAAAGCATGTAGCCGCTTTCTGTCTCCCTGATGGACAATTCAATCGTCCTGTCGATCGAGGAGCCATCACCGGGTTTCCCGATCGGATCATGGCCAAGCATTTCGAAGGCTCGGGCGTGAGGCTGCTGGCCCTTCCCACTGGAAGCGCCTACTGAAAAAGCCGGAAGGACGAGCGCAAGGGCGATGGTGCAGGTTCTCAGGAAATTCTTCATGCTCGGCTACCTCCGTAGCGCTTGATTTTATGGGATCTTCTTGCTTGCTCGGGCCAAGCGATCAAGGCGATGGGGCCGGAGTGTTTACCCCCGACCCCATTGTTTGTAGTTACTTCATCTGCGTGACGGTCAGTTTACCCTTGACCCGGTCAGCGACGAATTCGATGCCCTGACCTTCCGCCATCTTGGCCATCATTGCTTCGTCGGCGCGAAACACCATAGTCATCGCGGGCATATCGAGGTTGACCAGAGGGCCGTGGATGATTGTGACCTTGCCGGCCTTGGCGTCGATTTTCTTGATGGTCCCGCTCGTGTATTCCACGTCAGCTTGGGCCATCTGGTCACCGACTGCGACCTCACGGTGCATGCCGGATTCGTAGTGGCCAGGGATCAGGCACGCCGCTTCGAACGTACCAGAATTCGCGAAAGTCCAGACAACCTCACCCGACGCGCCCGCATCGAGACGGATACGGTTCGGATCGTCGTGTTCCATATCCATCTTGGCCATTTCGATCTTGTGCTCGGCATTCCGCTCTACCGTGTCGAGGACGAATTCATGCTCCAGCTCACCCTTGTTGGTGATGTTGAAGCGGATGGTTTCGCCCTCCTTGATATCCATCGGCTCACTCTCGATCAGCATCTGGCCCTCATCGTTTTCGAGCAAAGTGACGTCGATTGTGCGGTCCACCTTGGCGGCGTCACCAGGGACACCGATGTCCATCTGCGGTGCCGCCGTTTCAGCTTTGCTGGTATGCCCGGGAGATGCATAAGCGCCCGTGGCAAGTGTGAGAGTGATGGCCGTGCTGAGAAGTATCTTTTGCATTTTATTGTCCTGTAGGTTGGTTAGGTTGGAGATGACGAAGGGCCGCTCAGCCCTTCGAGGTTGGTTTCGGTGTGAGAATGGTCTTGGGGCTGTTGTTGGAGGCAAATTCGGGTAATTCGCCGGTCCATTCGTAGGCCATCTCGCCCGGAGGATTCTCGTACCAGCCGGGATCGGAGTAATCGTCCGCGTCGATGCCGTCCCGCACCTTCACGACCGAAAACATGCCGCCCATCTCGATGGGTCCGTACGGGCCCCAACCCGTCATCATCGGGATGGTATTGTCGGGTAGCGGCATTTCCATTTTTGCCATGTCCCCCATGCCGGACATGCCCATCGGCATGTATTCCGGCTGGAATTGACGGATCTTCTGGGTCAGCGGCTTCTTGTTCACCCCGATGAACGTCGGCACGTCATGGCCCATGGCGTTCATCGTATGGTGCGATTTGTGGCAATGGATCGCCCAATCTCCCAGATGATCGGCGACGAATTCGTAGGCGCGCATCGCACCTACGGGAATGTCGATGCTGACCTCCGGCCACTGTGCTTCAGGCGGCACCCAGCCGCCATCCGTGCAGGTGACCTTGAAGTCATAGCCGTGCATATGGATCGGGTGGTTCGTCATCGTAAGGTTCCCAACCCGTACTCGCACCCGGTCGCCCTTGTTCACGACCAGCGGATCAATGTCGGGGAAGATCCGGCTGTTCCAGGTCCAAAGGTTGAAATCCGTCATCGTCATGATGCGGGGTACATAGGTACCCGGATCGATGTCGAAAGCATTCAGCATGATCAGGAAATCACGATCCACCGGCATGAATGTGGGATCCTTGGGGTGGACCACGAACATGCCCATCATCCCCATCGCCATCTGGGTCATTTCATCGCCGTGGGGGTGGTACATGAACGTTCCGGACTTCACCAAGTCGAATTCGTAGACGAAGGTTTTGCCCGGCGGGATGCTTGGATGGCTCAATCCGGAGACCCCATCCATGCCTGAAGGAAGAATGAGCCCGTGCCAGTGCACCGTTGTGCCTTCCGGCAGCTTATTGGTGACGTAGATGCGCACCCGGTCGCCTTCGACTGCTTCGATCGTCGGGCCGGTGGATTGGCCGTTGTAGCCCCACAAATGCGCGATCATGCCGTCGGCAAGCTCGCGTTCTACCGGTTCGGCCACGAGGTGAAATTCTTTCACCCCGTTGTTCATCCGGTGCGGCAGGGTCCACCCGTTCAATGTGACCACAGGTGTGTAGTCCGGCCCGGAATTGGGACGCGCCGTGATCGCCGTTGCTGCGCTATCCATTTGGGCAGCTTCGGGCAGGCCCATGTTCAGGGTTTGACCCCAGGCTTTCGAAGATACCAGCGTTGCACCTGCCGCGCCGGCTCCGAGTAATTGACGTCTATTTAGCATGTCAGTTCCTTTCAGTGTCCTGCGCCGCCACCGGCGGCAAGTGTCGCGCCTTCTCCACCAGCACCGCCACCGCCTTCGCCGCCGCCATAGATCGCAGCGGTCAGATCAGCCTGTGCCATGTAGAATTCGCGTTTTGCGTTTGCCGCTTCCAGTGATGCGCCCAGTTTCTCGCGCACGTCTGTCAGCAGCTCGAAAGTGTTGGTGATCATGCCGTTATAAGACAGCAGCCCCTCTTCTTCGACGGTCGTGCGTAGCGGCACCAGAACGTCGCGATAGTGGCGGGCGATCTTATACGCGGCGTGATAGGAGGCTTCAGCACCACGCGCTTCGGACCGCACGTTGACGGCTCTTTCTGCCAGCACGTTAGCTGCTTGCAGGTACGACAATTCCGCCTTGCGCATCCGTGCCTTCCCGGTGTCGTAAATCGGGATTGCGAACTCCACCTCCACCTGAGGGGTGGTCACGGTCTCCGTTTCTCCGTCCTCAATTTCCCGCTCCGCTTCGAACCCGGCAATGAATTCGAGATCGCTGATAATGCGAGTCTGATCAGTCAGACCAAACGCCTTGGCCTGTGCTTCCAGGCCAAGTTTGGCAACGCGCAGATCAACCCGATTTCGCAATGCTTTCGCTTCGATGTCAGTCACACGGCCGACGGAACGCGGCAGCGCAGGAAGGGCATCGGGCACATAATAGTCGACTTCGGTGCCCCACAGCCCCATGAGCCTGGTCAAAGCCTCCTTGGACCGGGTAGCACTCAATCGTGCCTGGGCAAGTTGTCCAGCGAGTTCGGCATTGAATGCCTGCTCGCGGGCCTGTCCAGCTTTGTTGAGTGCGCCGGTCTCACCCAGCCTCATAGCCAATTCCGATCCGGCGTCAGACGTCGCCTTCGCACGGCGGAGATAACTCACAGCCTCGAAGGCGGCTACGGCATCGACCCATGCCTTCCGCGTCTGATTGGCCAGTGCGAGTGTGTCGTTCACGGCGCTCAGTTGAGCCTGCCGGAAGTTTGCGTCTGCAATGGCCGTACGCTGCTTGCGAGTGGTGGCATCGAGCACGTTCGACCGGATCAGTCCCTCGATCGCCCTGTAGGCACCCAGTTCGGGCGCACCGATGCCCAGTATACCAATCGACACGATCGGGTTTTCCGGCGTCGATTGCTGCCAGGCCTCTGCGGCCGATAGGCCAACGTTCGCATAGGACGCCTGCAACCCTTTGTTGTTCAGAAGCGCGACCTGAACGGCGGTGTCCGCCGAAATGGTCTTGCGGTACACCATTGCGTGCACCTGCTTCTTCAAGGCCTCGTTTTCGGCCTGGGTTTCGGCGAAGGCTGTCCGTTTGCCGATGGCTGGTGTGACCTGGCTGGAAATGTTGGCAAAGCCAGCTTTTGGTTCCGTGTAGATGCCCGGTACAGCTGCAGCACAGGCACCCAAGATTAGCGGAAAGCCGAAAACCAGCGGAAACTTCGATACCCGCATCAGTTGCCCTCCGTCTGTTCTTGATTGACGGAACGCCAGTCGCGGGGACCTGTAGGGCCGCGATAGGTGTAGCCCGCCAAGGGGTCCTGATAGCTGATCGGCGATGAAACTGCCGTGTTGACGACGGCCTGTTGGGTCGCGACGGACGGCAACGGGGTGGGCTCATAGGCGCATGCGCCAAGCCCGAGGGCCGAAGCCCCCATAAGTATATGAATTTTCATGAAAGTAACCTGATTGGTGAACGTTGTCTCACGCAGAATCTGCGCAAGGCTCACACCCGATTTGGGCGCCGGTTCAGATCAAGAATCGAGGGGGCCGAAGAAACCCTGCTGTTTCTACCGAATACGTTTGACCGTCCAGAATGACATATTCACTTGTACCAACCGGCTCTGCTCTGATCCTAGTGTCTTCGATGAAGACGACAGAAATACAGATGCCGTTGCAACACTCTTGAGATTGTTGCTCTTTGCCATCCTTGTCGGACGCTGCGATGTCAATGTCGCTTGCGACCCTAAGCGTCTCATGCGCGTGATGCGCATCGCTTCCGGTGTCATGAGTCATGGCAGCACCAACGACACCAACAGACTTGGCTTGATGTCCGTCATGCATGCCGGATGCCGCGTGAGCGGCAGAAGGTGGTGACAATACCAATGCCAGCGCAAACGCAATGCACGTAAACACCCTTGACCAGCTTGATATGAAAACTCGAAAGCTCATGCCGCGAACATCGGAGACCTGTGCAGTACAGTCAATCCGTCCTGCGCAGGAAGGTTTGTCGCTTTTTTTGAAACAGGCGAGTTTTGGCCGCTGCTGTCAGAGAGTGCTGCATATCAGCGACATAGAGAGAGAGCCACTATCTCCGTCCAGCGGAGCGTTGCTGACGCATCTTGGCTACTGAACCTCTGCCAGCTTCTCAGACCTGTAGCCCGCATCGCTGATCGCTGCGGCCAATGCAGTTTCATCCAGAGTGCTGTCGACGTCGACGATACGTGCAGTCAGATCGCACGAAACCGTTGCATCTGGGTCGGCCGCCATAATGGCCTTTTGGATGGAAGCGGTACAATGGCCGCAACTCATGTTCGGTACGCTGAATTTGAACATCGCAATCTCCTTTGACGACATGCATGTAAGGCGTTCCGGCGCGGGAAGGTCAATGGCCAGAATTTTATTCTACATGCCTGTTGACCTTCCAGTAACTGGAGGCCCTATCTGCAGGAGTATCAGAACAAGGAGATTCTCATGTCGGATCCGCGCACCCTTCGGCTTTCCCTGCAAAACATGTCCTGCGCTTCCTGCGTCGGGCGCGTGGAACGTGGCCTCACGGCTCTGCCGGGGGTCAGCGATGTCCGTGTCAATCTCGCCAGAGAGACCGCCCAGGCGCAGATCGACGCACCGGAGCGCATCGCCGAAATCGCCACGACCCTTCAGGAGATCGGCTATCCGGCCCGGAGCCGGAGCGTACGTCTGAACATTTCATCTATGTCCTGTGCCTCGTGCGTCGGTCGGGTGGACAAGGCACTGGCAGTGCTGCCGGGCGTGCTGGACGTGAACGTCAACCTGGCCTCGGAAACCGCTACTGTCAGCTATCTGGAGGGCGCAGTCGCGGTTGCCGACCTTATCAAGGCGGCCAGCGACGCGGGTTACCCCGCCACGCGGGCCGAAGACAGTTCATCGGAAGACGCAGGAGCCCGCAAGAACGAAGAGGCACGGGTTCTGGCTCGCCGGACTGTCGTGGCGACGACCCTCGCCCTGCCCGTATTTTTGCTCGAGATGGGCGCACATCTGATCCCCGGGATGCACGGTCTCATCGGCGACACCATCGGCCATCGGGCCAGCTGGATGATCCAGTTCGTGTTGACCACGGCAGTCCTGCTCTGGCCAGGACGTGCTTTCTACACACGCGGTTTCCCGGCACTGTTGAAAGGCGCGCCGGACATGAACAGCCTTGTCGCGGTTGGCACATCGGCGGCCTACATCTATTCACTTGTGGCGCTTTTCGCACCGACGCTGCTGCCCGCGGGATCGCGCGCGGTCTATTTCGAGGCAGCGGCCGTCATCGTGGTGCTGATCCTTCTGGGCCGCTGGCTGGAGGCCCGCGCAAAGGGCCGGACCGGGGCTGCGATCCAGAAGCTGCTGGGCCTTCAGGCAAAGACGGCCCGTATGCTGGTTGACGGGGAGCCGCAGGATGTGGCCATCGACCGCATCGTCGCTGGCGACATTCTGATCGTGCGCCCTGGCGAGCGGATCGCAGTGGATGGTGAGCTGACCGAAGGCAGTGCCCGTGTGGATGAGAGTATGATCACCGGCGAACCGGTGCCGGTCGCCAAATCCGTGGGCGATCCCGTCACCGGCGGCACCGTCAACGGCAGCGGTGCCTTCCGGTTTAGCGCGACGCGTGTGGGTGCCGACACGACGCTGGCCCAGATCATCCGGATGGTCGAAGAGGCGCAGGGCGCCAAGCTGCCGATCCAAGGGCTGGTGGACCGGATCACCCTGTGGTTCGTGCCCGCGGTCATGGCATTGGCGCTGTTGACGGTGATTGTCTGGCTGTTGGTCGGTCCTTCGCCCGCGCTGTCATTTGCGCTGGTGGCTGGCGTATCCGTGCTGATCATCGCCTGCCCCTGCGCGATGGGTCTTGCCACGCCAACGTCGATCATGGTCGGCACGGGACGTGCCGCCGAGATGGGCGTGCTCTTCCGCAAGGGCGACGCGTTGCAACAGCTATCCAGCGTGGATGTGGTGGCGCTGGACAAGACCGGAACGGTGACCCAGGGCCGCCCGGAACTGACCGATCTCGTGCTTGTGCACAGCTTTGACCGCACCGAGGTGCTGACGCTTGTCGCCGCTGTCGAGGCGCAATCGGAACACCCGATCGCCGAGGCGATTGTGCGCGCGGCAAAGGTCGAGGGCGTCGCGCGGCATGACGCTAAGGATTTTGAATCCATCACCGGCCACGGCGTGCGGGCAAAAGTGGCGGGCCGCGAGGTGCTTGTCGGGGCCGACCGCCTGATGACCCGCGAGGGGCTGACAATCAGCGATCTGGCCGACGAGGAGCGTCGGCTGGCCGAACAGGGCCGCACCGCACTTTTCGCGGCGATCGACGGTCGTGTCGCCGCCGTCATCGCGGTGTCCGATCCGGTGAAGCCGTCCAGCGCCGCTGCAATCCGCGCCTTGCACGCACAGGGACTGAAGGTCGCCATGATCACCGGTGACAAGCGCGAAACGGCAGAGGCTATCGCCCGCGAAATCGGCATCGACCATGTGATCGCTGGCGTTCTGCCCGACGGTAAGGTGGCGGCGCTCGACGATCTGCGCGGCGCGGGCAAGCGCATCGCGTTCGTTGGCGACGGGATCAACGACGCACCCGCGCTTGCCCATTCGGACGTGGGTATCGCCATCGGCACCGGTACAGACGTGGCCATCGAATCCGCAGATGTGGTGCTGATGTCCGGCGATCTGCGCGGCGTCGTGAACGCCCTCGAGGTGTCGCGGAGCACCATGCGCAACATCCGTCAGAACCTTTTCTGGGCATTTGGATACAACGTCGCCCTGATCCCGGTTGCGGCGGGCGTGCTTTATCCGGTGTCAGGACTTCTGCTCTCACCCGTTCTGGCAGCAGGTGCGATGGCTCTCAGCTCTGTCTTCGTGCTGACGAATGCGCTGCGGCTGCGCCGCGTGCGCCCGGCGATGGACGAAACGGCGCGCCCCGTCTCCGAAGCCTCGGCATCCCCGATTCCAGCTGAATGAACTCAAGGAGGAAACGATTATGAACATCGGAGATGTGGCCGACCTTTCCGGCCTTCCCGCCAAAACGATCCGCTACTACGAAGACATCGGTCTTGTCGAACCGCTGCGCAGTTCAAATGGCTATCGCAGCTTTCGGCAAAGCGACGTGCACAAGCTGGCCTTTCTCGGCCGGGCACGGGCCCTTGGATTCACCATCGAGGATTGCCGGAGCCTGCTGAAGCTTTATGCCGATACTGACCGCGCCAGTGCCGAGGTAAAGCAGATTGCCGAAGAGCATCTTGATCGGATTGACAGCAAGATCGCCGAACTGACCGAAATGCGCGCGACGCTGTCGCATCTTGTGGATGCATGCGCGGGTGATCACCGCCCCGATTGCCCCATCTTGGCCGATCTGGCGATGGAACAAAAGGCGGGCAGTATCAGCAAGGCGTCCGGGTAGCTCTGACGTCTGCAAAAGCCGAACTTTCCCGAAAACTACGGAACATTCCAGCGCAGCAATGTTGTTCCTTCTATAGGACATCAATTTTTCGAGACTGGAGGTCGCCAATGACATACCTACGCTTTTTCGCGATGATCGCCACATCCACGGTGGTGATGTTCATCCTGATGTATCTCAACACCTATCTGCTGAGCCATATCTTCTGGTCCGAAACACGCGCCTATATGGCCGTGCTGATGGGGGCCATAATGGCGATCATCATGCTGGGCTTCATGTTGTCAATGTACTCCAGCAAGGCGATCAACGCTGCCATCTTTATTGGCGGCGCCGTGGTGTTTGCCGGATCCCTCTGGCTGGTCCGGAGCCAGGTGACCGTGGGCGATACCAGCTACATGAAGGCAATGATCCCGCACCATTCGATCGCGATCATGACATCGAGCCGCGCCAACATTTCTGACCCTCGGGTGCGCAAACTGGCTGACGAGATCATCTTTGCCCAAGACAAAGAAATCGCCGAAATGCGGTATCTGGTGAATGACATCGACACGAATGGTGACGCGGCTGATGAGGGTCTGGATGGTTCAGCCCGCATCGTCGATCTGAACGAGGCACTCTCATCCGCCGAAATCGCCATCCTTGATCTGGAATTCCTGACTGGCGATGAGATCGCGCAGCTTTTCCCGGATGGGGCCATCTGCACCTTCAAGTATACGACGACCAGCAAACCTGTGCTTGCCACAGGACAGATCGACGGTGCCCCGGCGGCGCTGGCAAAGATCAGCGGCGACCTGGTGCGTCTTGGTTCAACCGACGCAACCGGCACCCTGAGCACCGAAGGAATGTCCGTAAGCCTCAGTGCGCCGGACGGGGCTGCGGCGCTGGAAAACAGTGGTGAAGTGCAGGACGCCAACCTCGTGCTCGAACTCGATGCCGGCCTGCGGGCAGGCTATCGCGGCTATTATGGCTGCGACGCCTGAACCCTGAAACGGAGGATATGACATGCCAAGAGACACAACCCAGACAGCCAAGCTTTACCGGATGGTGATGCCCGACCACCTCTGTCCCTATGGGCTCAAATCCAAGGACCTGCTGGAGCGCAAGGGTTTCGAAGTCGAGGATCACCCTTTGACCACGCGTGAGGAAACCGACGCGTTCATGGAAGAGCACGGCGTCGAAACCACCCCGCAAACCTGGATCGGGGACGAGCGGATAGGCGGATATGACGACCTTCGGGTCCATTTCGGCATCGATGCGCCGGAAGACGAACGCTCGGACACGTCCTACCAGCCGGTGATCACGATCTTTGCCGTCGCGTTCCTGATGGCGCTCGGTTTGTCGTGGTACAGCTTCGAGAACATTTTCACCCTGCGCGGGCTGGAATGGTTCATTTCGATCTCGATGTGCTTTCTGGCGGTACAAAAACTTCAGGATGTCGAGAGCTTCTCGACCATGTTCCTGAACTACGACCTGCTGGCGCGTCGGTGGGTGCGTTATGGCAAGATCTATCCGTTTGGAGAGGCTTTCGCAGGTATCCTCATGGTCGCCGGGGCGCTGACCTGGCTTTCGGCACCGGTGGCCTTGTTCATCGGCACTGTTGGCGCAGTATCGGTTTTCAAGGCGGTCTATATCGACAAGCGTGAATTGAAGTGCGCCTGCGTCGGCGGCGACAGCAACGTACCGCTCGGCTTTGTCTCGCTCACAGAGAACCTGATGATGATGGTCATGGGGATCTGGATGCCGATCAGAGTCTATCTGATCGGCTGAAAGGCGGGTGCCGTTTTCATATCCCTCGGACTCGTTCTCCCGATAGATGCGCAAGTCGGACAGCACTGCGAAAAAGGGTCAAGCTGAATGGACCAGATAATCGAAGCATTCACGACCGGGGCGGGCATGCTCTGGAAGGCGCTCTGGGCGCTCATCTTCGGGTATATCATCTCCGCAGGCATCCAGATTTTCGTGACACGGGATCAGATGGCGCGTGTTCTTGGCGACCGTGGTGCCAGGAAGGCAGGCATTGCCGGCTTCTTTGGGTTTGTGTCATCGTCCTGTTCCTTCGCGGCTCTTGCCGCGTCGCGTTCGATCCTCGTGAAGGGTGCGCATCCGGTCAATTCGATCGCCTTCCTGATTTCATCGACAAATCTGGTGATCGAGCTTGGAATCGTCCTTCTGGTCCTGCTGGGCTGGAAATTCATGGTGGCAAATTTCATGCTTGGCATCCTGATGACGATCTACGCCTATGCCCTCACCCTGATATGGCTTCCAAGGTCGTTTGTCGAAAGCGCAAAAGAGCATGCGGAGAAGGCCCAGTCCGACGAAGGTATGGACAGGGACCAGACCATGAAGGGTTCGTTCCGCGACAAACTGCTGTCCCGCGAAGGATGGGACCGGATCGCCCGCGCTTTCTTCATGGAATGGAAGATGGTCTGGAAGGAGATCCTCTTCGGCTTCACGGTCGCGGGTTTCATTTCCGTCTTTGTGCCGCAGAGCTTCTGGAACGCGATCTTTCTGGTCGGAGATGGCGGTGCGCAGGACGCGCCGGGCTTCCTGATCGTTCTTGAAAACGCGCTGGTGGCACCGGTCGTGGCCTTCTTCACCTTCATCGGGTCGATGGGCAATGTCCCCCTGGCTGCGATGCTCTGGTCGCGTGATGCGTCGTTCGGAGGCGTGATCGCCTTTCTCGGAGCCGATCTTGTTGCTGCCACGGTGATATGGGTGCACGCAAAATATTACGGCTGGCAGTATGCGCTCTATCTTTCAGGCTTGCTGTACCTGTGCATGGTCGCTGCGGGAATTACGGTGCATTACCTGTTCGCTCTCGTAGGGATGATCCCGACCGAGCGGCCTTCGCTTCAGGAAATGGTCCGGTTCAGCATCGATTACACGTTCTTCCTCAACCTGATCTTTCTTGTCATCGGGTCAGCACTGATCTGGCTTCACATCAGGAATGCCGAGGAAGACTAACCGATTGAGGCCAAGAATGGGAAGGTTCCCAGAAGCCAGTAGGCAAACCGGGACAATTGGCCGGTCATGATGGCAACGCCCATGATGATCATGGCGACGCCCGCGCCCTTGTAGAGCCAGCGACCGGCTTTGCCGATCTGTCTGACCCGTGCGGCGATGGCGTCGGTGAACAGCGCGGCCAGCAGGAACGGCACGCCCAGCCCTGCGGAATAGATCGACAACAGCCAGATGCCGTCCGACATACCGCCGGATGTCGAACTGAGCGTCAGGATTGCGCCGAGGATCGGCCCGATGCAGGGCGTCCATCCAAAGGCGAAGGCCAAGCCCAGGACGTAGGCTCCAAGCGGGCGACCCCCCGGAATGTCGAGTGTGAAGCGGGTGTCACGCGAGAACGCTTCCAGACGGAAGGCACCCAGCATGACCAGTCCGAACAGGATGATGATCGCCCCGCCCAGATAGTTGAGCTCAGTGCGCCAAGTCAGCAGCAACGACCCGAGCGCGCTGGCCCCGGCCCCCAACGCGACAAAGACCGTGGAGAACCCCAGAACGAAGCAGGTGCTTAGGCCAAGTGCCCCGGCGCGTGCCCGCAGGCCGACCGATCGCGTCGTGCGCAAATCCGGCTGGCCTGCGATGTAGGAAACATAGCCCGGAACCAGTGGCAGGACGCAGGGTGACAGGAAGGAAATGGCCCCCGCCAGAAAGGCCGCGAAAATGCCGATGCCGGAAATATCCATCATGCTTTATGCTCGGCGCTGAAGGGTCGCGCCGCCCACCAGAAGGCAATCAGCGGGATTACGATCCATTGCAGCACGGGCGACAGCCCTGCATCGAGGACCGGAATGATCGGCATCAGGTCCGAATAGGCCCAAGCCGCGCGGATCACGATGTTGAGCCATTCGCTGAACAGCGTATATCCCAACCCGAACACCACCGTCAGGACGGTTACCGAGCGTCGCGTCGGAGCCACGAAGGGCCAGCCACGGCCGGTCAGCATCAAGGCAAGCACCAGCGCGCTCATGGCAATCAGGATGTCGCCACCCGTGCAATGAACCGCGGCGAAGACGATCTCACCCCAGGTGCCCTCGTTCCAGATCGTGTAGAGCGGCATATGGGCGAACTCCCAGATCAGATTGGCCGGGATGATTACCGAAAAATACCGACGTAGCGCTGTCAGGGATATTCCATCCGCCGAAGATGGCATGACGCCAGTCGCGGTGACACTCATTGAAACACCCCTGTCACCCGGTCCCACCAACTGCGTTCCCGGCGTCGATGCTGGGCATTGTTGATCAACTCGCTGACATAGAGGATCAGGTTCACATTCTTGAAATCCATGCCATGGAACTTTGCGGCGAACCGCCCGCCGATATCCACGACATGGGTGACCGCACCGTGCATCATCATGTCGCTGTCGGCGGTCGTGGTGAACTCGAGCCCATAGTCCCGCGCCACAAGGCGCGTCGCGTCGTCGCTCTGATCGGGCCGTTTGGTCAGAATGACCCAGTTGCTCGGATCGAGCCCATGCCGGTCCGCGTAGTCGCGCAGAACGTCCGGCGTGTCATTCACGGGATCGGTTGTGATCGAGATGAATTGCACCAGATCCCTCATCGGCCCGTCGTTGATCGAAGCCTGGACCGCCGCGATCTTTTCCGCATGGAGCGGGCAGATATCCGGGCAGTTGGCGTAGATGAAATGCAGGATGACGACCCTTTCGCTGAAATCCGCCAAGCGCACAGGATTGCCCTCCGCATTCAGCAACTCGAAATCCGGGGCCTGTGCCGCGTCGATGGCCTGGAAGTATGGCTCCATCTCGAACATCCGGGCATCCAGATTTTCACCCGGATGATCGGCGGAGGCCGGAAAGGCGATCGTGGCCGCAAATGTCGCCAAGGCGGCGCGCCGGGTCAGATAGACAATCAACTGCATCACCTTTCGGATTGATCGGGCTTGCCACCACCCGCATCGTCGCATTTCCCGCCGGACCCGCCCTTCATGCACAGACCGAGCCCGCACATCGCGGCACAGGGTGCCAGCGAAACCAAGACAGGCGCGAGACCGATCGCGGTGAGCCATCCCCAGTTCAGCGCCATGCCGCCGCCCATAACGGTTGCCGCACCGACGAACAGCAGTCGTCTGCGCGTCAACCACCGGGGCCAGTTGCCTGCGCTTTCGATGTCGGCGGCACCCGCATCGTTGGAAGATGATATGTCGGTCATCCGGAAAATCCTTCTGAAGTTTGAGTACTGGTCATTCTGATAACTGGGCGGTCAAGGGCGGGCGGCGCTCTTTCAGGGGCGCTTATTCGATAAAGCCTCGCAAGAAGGAGACCATCTCGGGATCATCCCATTCGGCCGGGCCGACCAGTCTCCCAAGCTCCCGCCCCTGCGCGTCGATCAGGATCGTTGTCGGCAGACCGACGGTGCGCAGCGCGGTCATCGACAGCATGGTCTTGTCGACATACATCTTGAGATTGTTGACACCGATCTCGTCGTAGAACCGCCGCACGACGGGCGACCCGGCCCTGTCGATGGACAGGGCGACAACCTCGAAACGGTCGCCGCCAAGTTCCGCCTGAAGTGCATCCAGCGTCGGCATCTCTTCCCGGCAGGGGACGCACCAGGTTGCCCAAACGTTCACGAGGATCACCTTGCCACGAAAATCCTCCATGTCCCCACGGCTGCCGTCCTCGGTCTCGTAGCGCACATTGATCACCGGCTGCGGCGTGTCGTGCAGTGCGAAGCCTTGCGGCCCGGCAAACGCCGTGCCGACGGACAATGCCCAGACGAGCAGCGCCGTTTTGAGATATTTCATGGCGTTGGCTCCTTGCCGGCTTGGGTTTTCAGATCACGGACGATCGGCAAAAGGGTTTCCTCCAGAATCGCTCGCGTGATGGGGCCGACATGGCGGTAGGCAATGGTGCCGTCGGAAGTGATGACATAGGTTTCAGGCACGCCGTAAACACCCCACTCGATTCCCGCACGTCCGTTTATGTCGGCCCCGATGCGGGTGTAGGGATCACCCAGTTCGTCTAGCCAGGCGCGCGCCTGTTCGGGCGGATCCTTGTAGTTGATCCCGTAGAGCGGCACTTCGCCCGTGGCGCTCAATTCCATGAATAGCGGATGTTCGGCGCGGCAGGGCACACACCACGAGGCAAAGACGTTCACCAGCGAAACATGGCCGATCAGGTCCTGCGTCGAAAGACCTTCCTCGCGGCCGAGCACCGGAGCGAGTGCAAACTCCGGTACAGGCTTGTCGATAAGCGCGGACGGCAGATCATCGCCCTCGCTGAAAAGCCCCCAGCCAAACAGGACCATAAGGGCCAAAGCCACGACGGGCACCAGCACAAAGCCGAGATTTCTCCGGCGGGGCGTGGGAACAGTCATATTGTCACGATAGCTGGTCATGGCTGTGCTTGCTGGTCCTCGCGGGTCCGCTCACTCTGAAAGGCACGTTCTTTGTCGGGCCAGGTGCTCTTGATGTAGTCGACGATCGACGTGATTTCGTCATCTGTCAGTACGCCCTCATATCCGGGCATGTCGCTTTCATAACCGGCCCCGACAATCGCCGCCGGTCCGCGTTTCACGATGTCGAACAATACGCGGTCCGTATGATGCCAGGTATGACCCGACGCATCATGCGGCGGGGCAGGCAATCTGCCGTTCGGCAATCGGGTGCGCCAATCAGGCTGCCCCTCCAGGTTTGCGCCATGACAACTGGCACAATTCTCCTGATAGAGACGCTCGCCCATGCGCAAGTCGCTCTCCGCCGAAACGGGAGAGACCGTTGTGGCGAGCAAGACCGCGGCGAGCCTAATGGTGTTTTTCATGTCGCTTGTGCCTTCTTCTGGCTATCCAAATACAACGAGAGTGCGACTATCGATGCCACGACAAGCAGGACGCACGCCCCCAGACCAATCCCCATCGACAACAGGCCGTCGCCGTTGCTGTCGCCCTCATTCCGCATCTTGGCGCATTTCTATTTTCCGCTGTCCGAGCGGATGTATTTGACCAAGGCGATTGCCGCGAGCACCAGCACCGCCACGATGAGTAACCAAACCAGTCCCATCGCGATCATCATGCCGCCACCCATCATTCCACCATCCATCATCATGCACTTCATCCTTTGTTTTCCCTTGAAACCGGTCAGGCACGGGATCGCACCAGTCCGCGCAATTAATCATTCGACCGCATAGACGGTCGGGTTCACACCTTCTTCGACGGTGTAAATCTTGAACGGTTCCTGCTTCGCGCCCCCCATACCCGGCGATCCCAACGGCATGCCGGGAAGTGTCAGACCGGCAATGTCCAGGCGCTCATCAAGCAACTTGTTGACGACATCAATTGGCACATGACCGCTGACGACGTAGTCACCCAGAAAGGTCGTATGGCAGCCCTGGAAATCGTCCGGGATACCTGCATCACGGCTGATCTGAGCCAGATCATGGGTCGGCTTTACCTCGACCGTGAAGCCATTCTCGCGCAGGTAGTCCGCATAGCTCTCGCAGCATCCGCATTGCGGGTTCTTGTAGAGCGTGGCCTCTTGCGCTGCTGCAGGCGCGGCATTCAGGCTCATTGCAAGGACAGCGGCAGCACCTGCGGTGCCAAGACTGGCAAGTCCAATTAGTTTCTTCATCGGTTCTTTCCTTTCGTGGTGATCGTTACGTGAGATTGTTTCAGGTTTTGGTCGTGCCAGGATCGACACGTATGATGCCCATCATGCCGGCCGCCTGGTGTTCCAGGATGTGACAATGGAACATCCAGTCTCCCGGATTGTCCGCCACGAAGGCGATCTCGACCCGTTCCTCCGGTGCCATCAGGACGGTGTCCTGCCATTCGCGATGCCGTGTCGGTTGCCCGCTCCGTGTGATCACACGGAACGAATGTCCATGAAGATGCATCGGGTGATGCCACGCGGTGCGATTGTCCATCTGCAGCACATGCGACGTGCCCTGCGGCAGGACCAGCAATGGATCCATCATGTGCCCCGTTGCTGCTTTGCCGTTGATGAACCACATGTTGCCTTCGCGCATCTGCTCCATCATGGACCCCATGCCGCCGCCCATCATCATCTGCCCCATCATGCCGCCATTAAAGATGATCTGATGCCGCGTGGCAGCTTGCATATCGGGTTCGGCCAGCGGGTTGGGTGGCAGTTCCATCGACCAGTCCGGGACCGCGTCCCGTAACCGATCCGGCCCGTAGGCGAGATCGACCAGACGGTATTCCAGATCCCTGTAGAAGACATCGGTGATGGTCAGGCTCTCTCCGGGCTTGCCGGTCATATCAATCACCAAATCGACACGCATGGCCGGACCGACCACCACGATGTCATCGTCTGGTACATGAGGTGACACGGGTTGACCGTCCAGAGCGACCACGACCGGCGCAAGCCCCCCGAAATCCAGCCCGAATATCCGCGCGTTCGCTGCATTGACCAGCCGAAGGCGGATGCGTTCCCCGGATCGCACCGCGATACGGTCAGGGATCTGGCCGTTGATCGTCACGGAATTGCCGATACGACCGCCGTGCATCGTGTCGTGCCGGCTTCCGAAATCTGTCGCAATCTGTCCGTCGCCGGTCATCCGCCAGTCATCGAGCATCCAGGTCAAATCGCGATCCACGCGGATCGGGTCCGCCTCCTCGACGATCAGCGGCCCGTAAAGGCCGCGTCCGACCTGTTCCGAACTGCGCTGGTGCGGGTGATACCAGAATGTACCTGCGTCCAGCGCATCGAATTCGTAGAGAAACTCGCCACCGACCGGGATCGGGTCCTGTGTCAGGAACGGCACACCGTCCATCGCATTGGGTGTGCGAATGCCATGCCAGTGGACCGTCGTCCCTTCATTTAGCCCGTTCCGGGCCAGAACCCGAATTCGGTCTCCCTGCCGCACCCGGATCTCGGGGCCGGGGAGGGATCCGTTGTAGCTCCAGACGTCGGTAGGGCCGTAGGGTGCCGGTCGCAGGGCGGCTTGTCCGGCCGCAGCGCGTAGCAAGAATGGGTCCTCTGTCGGACCTGCCATCGCTACTCGTGCCGGTGACAGAGTGGATATGGCCGTGAAAGCGGCACCGGTGCGCAGCACGTGCCGTCGTGAAATCAGTCTGTTGAGGGTCATTACTTCTGCCTTGATCTGAAAGGGTCGCACTCAGCCAGCTTCGGCCAAGGCAACGGTCAGGCCCCGCAACAAGCGAGGCCGCTATCAGGTTCAGACAGGCAGCTTGGGAGGAAATGGATCAAGGGAGGGAACCGCGCCAATCGGGATCACAGGTCCCGCGACCGGGATGACAACACCGAAGGCCATCTCAAGCGTCATCGCTGACGTACGAGCTACGATACCGGCCGTAGTTCCCGCGCCACAAGGGACTGTACACCCACCCTCGCAGGTTATCCCGTCAGCAAATCCGATCGGATCGCATCCGCCGCAATGGTCGTCCCCGCTTTCAGCGCCCACCATCTGAGCCATTGCTGCCTCAGCCGCATTCGCTGCCGATACATCCGGCGCAACCACAGCACCGAAGCTCAATGCAAGAATCAAAATGAGGCGGAAAACGCAGATCATGCGATCCTTATGCAAGCTTCCAGTAGGGGGAGGTCAAGAAGTATCCCGTAACATAGGCGTGACATTGCCACGCGGGTACTCACTGATTGGCCAAAAGATGCCCGAGGTTGGTTTCGGGGGAAAATCTGAGGCGAGACTGCGGACTCATCCAAGGTCTGTTTCGGAGCCAGGCAACCACCCGCATCTTTTCATGCGGGTGGCTGCCCTTGTGTCAACTTGCGTCTTTGAATTCGGTGTATTCGCCGCGCACCTGGACAGTCACGGTTGCGGGCTGGCTGTCCCGATTCCGCCAGAACCATCCGTGTTCGCCGTCGAATGCCGCGATGATCTCGCCCTCGTCGCCCGTCGAACCGCGGCCCTTTTCATAGGTCACCGAATTGCCGCCGCCGTGGCCGTGCATGTCAAAATTCACCCGACCGCCATCGACCAGCATTCGGTATTCCACCGTCTGGCCCTCTTCCATGACCAGCTTCCACTCGGCACTGTCGCCGGGTGCAAGCGTAAAGGTGGTTTCGTCACGCCAGATTTCGGCCTCCTGTGCATATGCCGTGCCGACAAAAAGTCCAAAGATATCGTTCATAAGGCTCGACTGCTCTTCGGCTTCGATCTCCAACAGCCTGTCGGCTTCGGCCTCCTCCGCAAGCTGGGCTTTGATCTCACCCATCTCGCTCAGCCCGAGAACCCCGCCGATCCCGGTCGGGTCGATGTTGTATTCGGCAGGCAGCACGACGGTCACAAGGATCGCAACGGCGCTGGCCGCCGCAATGGCAGTGGAACGGATAAGCTGCGCGGAGCTGGGAAGCTCATCAAGGCTCGGTTTTTTTGCGTTAAACATTTTGGTCTCCTAAATTCTCAGGTGGCTACGAAGTAGCCGGTGATTTGCAGGCCCATGAGGATGAATCCCATGGACATCATGACGACGTTGGCGGTGTAGGCTTGGCGGAAGAAGCTTGGGGATTTCCGCCAGAAGCCCATGACGATGAGGATCACGGCAAGCGCCATGATCTGGCCAAGCTCGACGCCCACGTTGAACGCCAGAAGATTGGCCAGTAGGCCCTCTGACGCGATCTCGTAGTCTAGGATCTTCGTGGCCAGGCCCGTGCCGTGGAAGAAGCCGAAGATCAGCGTTGCGGCCTTGGTGTTCGGCTGGAACCCAAACCAGCGCTGATAAGCCCCGAGATTGTCGAGCGCCTTGTAGACGACCGAAAGGCCGATGATCGCGTCGATGATGTAGGCGTTGATGCCCCAGCCGAACCAGACACCGGCCAGCATCGTGGTCGAGTGCCCGAGGGCGAAGAGGCTGACATAGATGCCTACATCCTTCATCTTGTAGAGGAAGAAGACGACGCCGAGCAGGAACAGGATGTGATCGTATCCCGTGACCATGTGTTTGGCGCCGAGATACATGAAGGGGATGATGTTCACCCCCCAGATTTCCTGGATATAGCCTGCGTCACCTTCTGTGACGGCATGGGCAAGAGCGTTTTCCGCACCCAGGACGAGCGCCGAAAGGGCAATGAAGGACAGGATCACGATCCGGCGTATGCCGGGATCGGTCCAGCCCTGGTGGACTGTATTCATGGATTGAACTCCGCATATGTGTTGATGATCGAATGCAGCGCGCTGTTGGCACGCAGTCGATCAGACGCGCGGAGGTCTTTCGATTTGGTATGTCTGCAAGGTGTTCGACGTGGCCGAACTCAACGGCCATGCGGCTCTATAAATATCGAGCGGGTGCGGCGATCGGTCGGGGCCAGGCACGACCGCCTGACTGTGATCGTGATCGATGCTGTCATGGCTATGTCCATGCATGGCCCAGGCGAGGTCTTCTTCCAGTCCATGCGAATGACCGTGCTCAGCAACCATTTCTGCGTGCTCTTGAAGGACGCCGATGACTGAGGGTGCGTGCGAGGTTGCGGGCACCACAGACCAGAGGAGTACGGCCAAACATAAGAGTGTCGCAAACGCGGCGTTTACAACTGTCCTCAAGGTATCCATAGGATCTGCCCGTCTCTAGCGTGGTGCGTCGTGGCACCATCTTGTTCTATCCTCCCGGGGGGGATAGAACTACTTTATGACAAAACATCCAGTCCATGCAACCCATCCCGCCCTTGTCGCCCGGCTGAAACGCGCTGACGGCCATTTGCGCGCCGTGATCGAAATGATCGAGGCGGGCAAACCCTGTCTGGAGATTGCTCAGCAGATGCAAGCGGTCGAAAAGGCCGTGACGAACGCCAAGCGTGCGCTGATCCATGATCACATGGACCATTGTATCGACGTTGAAAGTTCTGAAACTGATCGCGCCGAGTTGCGGGCGATCGCCCGATATCTCTGAGGCTGACCATGCTCGATATTCTCTCCGACCGCACTTATCGGCACCTGTTTCTGGCACAGGTCGTAGCCCTTCTGGGTACCGGACTCGCCACAGTCGCACTCGGCCTGCTCGCCTTTGATCTTTCGGGCGACGGGGCGGCGCTGGTCCTCGGCACAGTCTTCACCATCAAGATGGTTGCTTATGTGGGCATCGCGCCCATTGCAGGGGCTTTCGCAGACCGCGTGCCGCGCCGCGCGCTTCTGGTGACGCTCGATCTGGTGCGTGCCGGTGTCGCGCTCGCACTGCCCTTCGTGACCGAGGTCTGGCAGGTCTACGTCCTGATCTTCCTTCTTCAATCGGCTTCCGCCGCCTTCACGCCGACCTTTCAGGCGACGATCCCGGACGTTCTGCCCGAAGAGGCGCGCTATACCCGCGCGCTGTCGCTGTCGCGGCTGGCCTACGATCTGGAAAACATCGTCAGCCCGACGCTGGCGGCCCTTCTGCTCGCGGTGATGTCCTACAATTCGCTTTTCCTCGGCACGGTCCTCGGTTTCGCCGCATCGGCCCTTCTGGTTGTTTCGGTCGTGCTGCCCAGTCCCCGCCCATCCGAGCCGCGCGGTGTCTATGACCGCACTACGCGCGGCATCCGCATCTATCTGGCCACGCCCCGCTTGCGCGGGCTCTTGGCATTGAACCTCGCGGCGGCGGCGGCAGGTGCGATGGTGCTGGTCAATACCGTCGTTCTTGTGCGCGGCTCGCTCGGCCTTTCGGAAAGTGCTCTGGCCTGGACGATGTTCGCCTTCGGCGCAGGGTCGATGATCGCCGCGCTGGTCCTGCCGCGTGTTCTCGATGTGTTGCCGGACCGGCCCGTGATGTTCGGCGGAGCCACGCTGATGGTGGCTACTCTGGTCGGTCTGGCGTTGACGGTCCTTGGAGCGGGCCTTGGCTGGTCCATCCTTCTGACAGCCTGGTTGCTGGTGGGGCTCGGATATTCCGCTGTCCTCACCCCTTCCGGCCGACTGCTGCGCCGTTCCGCCCACGCCGGGGACCGCCCGGCACTCTTCGCGGCGCAATTCGCGCTGTCCCACGCCTGCTGGCTTGTGACCTATCCGCTGTCGGGATGGCTGCTGACAGTCTATGGTGTCGTTCCCGCACTGATCGGACTGGCCCTCATCGCCGCCTTCGGAATGCTCGCAGCGCTGAAACTCTGGCCGTCCGGCGATCCCGTTGAGCTTGAGCACACCCACGATAATTTGCCACTCGACCATCCCCACCTAAGGGGACATCGCAGGCACAGCCATGCCTTGATCATTGACGAGAGCCATCCTCGCTGGGCCACGCATTTATAAGCCGCAGCAAGAGACGAAGACTGGACACGGGCGGTTCGTTTTCATCCATGCGGACATTCGTGCTTCGAGCAAAATTCATCAAAGTGGGCTCGATGCGCGAATTCTCTGCAAGTTTGGCGGACAGAAGCGTTGACTCTAACATAAACTGTCGGCCCCCCGACAAAGAGCACGGCTTAAGTTGCGACCCTCCACATCCGATACCGCCCCTGCCCCGTCATCTCGTGGATCATACCACGCGCTTCCATCCAAGCAAGGTTGCGCTGGACGGCAGCACGGCTGGCGCCGATCAGGGCCTCGGCCATCGGAGCGGACACGAGCGGCCATTCGGTAAGTACCGCGCACAAGGCCGGGGGCGTGCGGCCGGAAAGCGGGCTCATCTCGGCTTCCGCCCTCGCCGACCATGCCTCGATATCATCGAGGTGACGCATTGCGGTCAGGCATGCGGTCTCCATCCCGTCAAGCCAACGAGACAGACGGTCAGCGGGTGGGCCACCGGAGCGCAATCCTCCTGCCCCGCCCATGGCCAAAGGCGCGAAGAGCGCCCCCTTGCCCTCACTGGCCACGATCCGTGCGGCTGTGACCGCCGCTTCCATCCGGTCGCCGTGCTGCCCGAGGCCCGCGAGACTCCAGAGATGGAAGCCCATGCAAGCGCGCGTGATTGGGTGAAGATCGGCGGCTTGCGCCATAAGATCGAGCCAACCGCCCGCGCGATCCGCGAACGGTTCGGCTTCAACGCCGAGGTTCTCGGGGTCGCGGCGGTCGAGGAAGGCGGACAGGTCCACTTCCGGTCCAAGGCCGCCTGTAAGACGCCGCACTGCCCATCCGACACGCGCGAGCGCCGCGGTGTCGTCCTGCACGCCGGACAAGCGCATGGATTTCCAGAGCGCCAGCCGATCCGGGCCAATTCGGTCGCCTACAAACCAGCTGAGGTCTGCCGCCTCCATCAGCGCGAGCCTGTGCCGCCAACCTTTCGGGCCACGGCGCAGCCGGTCGTCCAGCGCGCCGATCCGGCCAGCCACACGGGCGAGACGCGCGGCATTGCCCGCCTCTGCCTTCCGCCAATCGTCGAGGACTGCGGTTTCACGAAGCTCTGCCCTAGGTCCGGGCGGCAGATAATCTGGCTCCTCGTCCATCGGACCGGGCAGGAACCACAGGTCGTCCTCAGACGTCTCTTCAAGCCCCTCCGCATTCACAAGAGGATCGTAAAAAATATCATACTGCATAGATACTTGAGTCTTCATGTATGCAAAATACCGCACTTTTGCATTTTACCAAAGTGTTTTGTCAGAGTGCGCCTGCACACCTTATATAGCACGGGCGCGCGATGGTCTGCGAGAGCTCGCTGATCGCGCTCAGCGTATGGAAACCAAGGGTTCTCTGCTGAGCAGCGCCACAGTGCACGCCCTTGCATTCGTTTTCAAACGGTCGTTTATTAGCGATACATAAAACTGCAAAAAGACTGTTTTGATGCCCCTGATAGGTTACGCTCGGGTCTCGACCGAGGATCAGACCCCCCTGCCCCAGACGCAGGCCCTGAAATCCGTGGGCTGCGCCGAGATCCATGAAGAACAGGCCTCGGGCGGCAATCGTGCGCGGCCGGTGCTGGCGCGGGTGTTGGAGCGCATCGGCAAGGGCGACACGCTGGTGGTCGTGCGGATCGACCGCCTTGCGCGATCCCTGTCGCATCTGCTGGAGGTGATCGAGCGGCTGGAGGCCAAGGGCGCGTTCTTTCGTTCCATTCACGACCCCATCGACACCGGATCCCCGCAGGGCAAGTTCACGTTGCAAGTGCTGGGGGCCGCGGCCGAGTTCGAACGCGCCCTGATCCGGGAACGTACCAAGGCCGGCCTCGCCAGCGCGCGCACAAAGGGCCGCGTGGGCGGGAACCCTGGGCTGCGCGCCAAAGACCCTGCCGCTCTTCGTAAGGTACGGCTGGCAAGACAGGACGGCTACATGGAGCGCCTGAACGAGACGGCACAAGACTGGGTGCCCCATGTGCGCCGGTTGCGCCCCGACTTGGCCTGGGAAGACGTGTTGCGCATCATCAACGGCCCCTTGCCCGAGGCGCGTCGCTGGACCCAAAGCCGTCTCTTGCGCGCTGTGAAGGCATATGTCCGCGACGGCTTCCTGCCTGCCGAGGTTCTGGCCCGCGCCGGGCGCCGCGAAACCGACGACCGCCTGCCCGCCATTATTGCTGGCATCAAGGGCGCAGATCCTGACATCACGCTTCGAGCGATCTGTGAACGGCTGGAAGCTATGCGCGAACGCACGCCCCGTGGCCGAACGAGATGGCAGCCCTCATCGGTCAAGATGCTGTTGGAGCGAGCCGAGAGTCTGGGAATGATTTAAGAGACTCAGATTCGTTCTTTGGAAGCAAAACCGCCTATGTGAATCGAGTACATCTTGCGTTTAAGAGATGGCAGCGACACAAGCACTTGACGCGCTGGATCCGCAAAATAAGATAAGTCATTGTAAATAAATGATTTCACCGGATACCGGCCCACGATTTGAAAAAATCCTTGCCTGTCAAACGCTTTCCTGACATTTTTGCGGAAGAACGCTAACCATCAGTTTCCGGCGGTTTTGCGTTCCTTCTCAAGATAGACCCGGAAGACGGGCGGCGGGACGGGC
>NZ_CP084958.1 GCF_022788655.1 Sulfitobacter indolifex
ATGGCTGATGGCAAACCACTCGATAAGCCATCCTCTCGCACACTGTCCTTTGCCCAACACGATCCGGCGACCGCCATGGCAAGTCTGTTTCGTCCGGTTGCTCGCGGCCGCCGCCCGACTGGGCTCGAAATCACCGCGACATGGGGAAAGGTTGAGATTGAGTTTGGCGTTCACACCGCAGTGGACACGCGGGATCAGACGATCCTCTTGACCGTTATGGCTCTGGCCGCTGGCGGGCCGGAGATCAGCGCTGCATCTACGGGTACTATCGGCCAGCAACTCTGGCTCGACCTTAATGAGCCCGGCAAGGTGACATTCGAAGGTCGAAGCACTGTCCTCGAAACCAACCTGTATACTGTGCTGCGCGAAAGCGGCCTCAAGCTTGGCGGTTCTGCATATGACAGCGTGCGAAAATCCCTAAAGCGACTGTCTCGCATCGATCTTATCGTCCGGGATGGAGACCATGGCAGTCGGCGTGAGTTCTCGCAGAGATTCTTGAGCTACTACATGGATGAAAAATCCGGTCGGATTACCATCGCACTCAACACGAGGCTCGCAGAGGCTCTCGTTGGACATCATGTTCGGGTCAATCTCGACGAACGATCAGCCCTCTCAACTGATGCTGCACTGATCGCGCATGCTTGGCTGAGCGCGTGGATCCGCCCGGGCAGGAGCAGCCGGATCAGCCTGGACGGCCTGATCGGCAAGGTTTGGGGCGAAGGGGATGTGTCGCCACCCACGTTTCGCAAACGTCGGGAGAGACTGCGCGCTGCGCTTAACGAGATCCGTCAACTCCAAGGATGGACGATCATCGAAGATGAGCGGTCTGTTTTGCAGATTTCCCGGCCCGCCCTTATTGAGCGTGACTGATACGCCATATTTTATTTCCTAAACCGCAAGATGATGCGATTTTCTCCAAATCTGACACCCGTATTCGGGCTTAGGGCGCATCAGTCACAATTATATGGCGCAACAGTCACGCTCGCATGGCGCAACAGTCACGCTTGCATGGCGCAACAGTCACGCCCCATCTTTGGGGTTGCATTATTTCATATTTATAACAATGTCTTGCAGGTCGTTTTTTTGAAGGTCGGCCGCTTACTATTAATTACAAAGAATTAATAGTGCTCCATATGGAGCACACATTTTATAAGGGCGGTAGGCCGGAGAGGGGGCGAAGCCCGAACCCTAACCGTTCCAACAACATTTGGGCGGGGGCGATAGCCCGCTGGACGGGGCTGAAGGGGCTGGCAGGCCCAGTGTTCAAGTAACTTCAAGTAACTTTGGATACCTGCCGCTCTTGCCAGCGGATTTGCTTTGCGGCACTCTCGAAGTATGACCCACGATCTGCGCACCAACCCCTTCGCCTATCCCCGAATATCTGACTGATCCAGTCAGATTGTCCGGGGGAGTGCCAGGTGGGCAACGGGCCTTATACACCCTTATCAGGCGGCAGATTACCGTCGGCGCGAGAGTTCAATTCTCTCCACTCCTACCATCCCTATTCTTTTCGTGAGGGCACCATGTCTAAAGCAATTGCATTGGCAGCAGTCCAAGATGCGATCGCTGCCAAGCACCCCGGTTTGTCGATCGATCTGATCGCTCAGGTGCATCACATCCGCCCCGACGAGATCGCGCATATCGACGTGTACGGATGCAATGACACCGGGACGCGACGAGCAATCAGGGCGCATGCAGTGCGCCTCCTGCAGCAGTTGGGCATCCAGGTCGATCTTGTCGGGGGGCATGACGTACACACAGTATCGCCCGACTACTCCGATCCAGTTGCTGTGATGCTTTATCGCAAGCAGTTGGATTTGATCGCTGATATCGATGCACCTATCGAGCCATCCGCATCTGTCTTGCCGCCGTTCCGCGTCCCCCCGGACGCTGAGGTCGAGGCAGAGCTCGCGGAGGCGATGCCGCTCTTGCGTCGGATGGAGGCTGCAATCAAAGACAGCGATGACGATGTCTGAGATGTCCAACCGCCACGCCGCAATTCACGATGACATCGAGCTCGCGCTCCTGACTGATCCCACGCCGGCGGGGTGGGTCTATGTCAACCTAGACGGCATCACCCCCCGCATCATCGCCCACACCGAAGACAAAGCCACCTATGTCGCATATACGGAGAGGCTCCTCGCTGTTTTGCACTCGTTACATGGGGATCTCCGCGCGGTTGGACACAAATCACAACACAACACCGCAGATTTCTCGGATGACCAGAGGGCTGCAGCCCGACCTGCACTAGCAGCCCGCCTTGCTGATGCGGGCTGCTCAGACGATGAGATCGAGCAGCTCATCGCGCCCGATGACTGACGAGCTGTTTCCGCCGGGCATCACGCATATCGAGGTGAAGTGCTGGGACTGCGGGCATACGGTGACGCGCAAACCGAGTGATGTCCCCGAGGGCATTACGCAGCATGAATTCGAGCGCCGATCGATTTGCAAATGTGGTACGGGGTGGCCGCAGGTAACGCGGTATCCGCGCAAGGCGTCGACATCGATGTGATCGAGCCGACGATACCGGAATATCTTCATAATCGGCAGCGAGATGTTTGGTGATGCACAGACCGTCCGCTGCCGGTCGGCCGCTCTGCGCTGGATGATATCGGTCGCCTTGCTCATATCGCTTGTGCTATACGAAACATGAGATGATCGACCAACTGCAACAGCGTCTCCCCGCCTCTTCGGAGGTCCACGCGTGAGCGAGATAAATTAAGTGGATGTTGGATCACAGGGCTGCCCGAGGGCAGCCCTACTCTATGGGGCTCCTAAATATGGTGCATTGGACGCAGTGAAGGGATTTACGTTCTGTAAACCATTCAAGCCAACATGCTCTGTTGAATTCAATGGAGACTGATCATGCGTTACCATTTCATCAATTTCATAAGTCGCATTGCTGCGCGTATTATAGCTGAGTTGATCCGCGATCTTTGGCCCTGGAAGTAAGCTGTTGCGGGCTGAGCATTAGGGGGTCTGCTCCGGCTCAGTGCAAAATCCTACGCTAAGAAATATTTTTCCCTGACGCTGGCACCCTTTGCGGAATTTACATTTAGACATGAGCTGAGATGCACGACTTCGCTATCTGAGAACCTATTTTACATCCGTTTCACAAACCTGCGTTTGTGAAAGCCGCCATTCGCTGCGCTGCGCATAAAATCACACAGTGCGGACTTTCCCGACATTGGCCTTTAGGCATATTGCTGACGCAGCATCCGTTTGCATCTGCGGTGCGTTCGTTGTCGCAGCGCAGCGCAAATCACCGAAGCAGCCGTTAGACAGCAAGGATTTGGCGGAGACCGAAACTGTAAATTCGCTGCAGCCTGATCCAACAGCTCAGACGCGGACTTTACGGACCTTCGCTGCGGACGCTTAGTTTCCGCCGCGATTGCGAAGACCTCAGAGAGGAAGGGCGGAATACGGAGACGCTGTCAGCCGACATTCAGCCGATGTAGTAACCGCGCGCTATTCTGCGCTGCCGCAGCCCCGCTTGAATTGAGAGCGCGGCAACAAACTGCAGAAGTGGTTCCCGGGGAACGGGGACAGATATATTCTTTCCGGCTTGGAAACGCAGCGACTATAACAACCGTTAGGGACGCTTAGGCCTAAACAAAAAGGCAAGTCTAATAGCCGGTCTTCGTGGCTTATCCAGCTATATCCGACGCGCCCCATGCAGCGCGTTAACCAGCAGCGCCTTAGGCGATCGGCTCGGACCCCTCATAGGCAAAATAGGAGGGGCAAACAGTCCCCGATCCACGCTTGGAGGGTGGGGCAGCACGGTAGACTATCACAACCAAGCTGTTTTACTTTTGGTTTCTAACGGCGCGCCGCATTGCCCTGTAAGCAGGACTGGAGAGTTCAAAATCGTCCGGCAAGCCCCATTTGGAGCGATAAGCTTCCGGCGTCATATCGTGCTTTTGGCTAATATGGCGACGCAGAACATTCAGCTCTTCACCGCATTCCAAGCAGGTGATGTGGCGGGGGTCACTCTGCTCATCCTCCTCTATCTGCTCATCGGTCACCAAGCTACGAGCTGTCGGGAGGCAAATTGTAAAGTGGGTTCCTTCACCAAGTTCACTCGAAAGGGATAACGTGCCCCCCAGCAAATCGACTTCACGCTTGATGATGTTCATGCCGAGCCCAGTCCCGCCACCTTCGCGCGCAGTTTGCGGGTCATGGCCTTCAAACTCATCAAAAAGCCTGCTTTGCAGATTGGGTCCTATACCGAGGCCAGTATCGCTTACGCGAAGAATGACGAAGTCTTCTTGCGAAGTAGCTTCAACTGTCACCTGGACTTCGCCATCGGCTGTGAATTTAATCGCATTTGATACAAGCTGTTCCATCACGTTTGTGAGAATGGCGACATCGAACAAGAAGATTGTATTGGCGTTGGCTTGGTTATTGAATGTTAGGGCGATCCCCTTGGAACGAGCCGCCTTGAGGTTTCTGGCGACGACATCTTCGATCACGTTGATAAGATCAAAAGATTCTGCCGCAATGGAAGCGGTAGCCGTGTCCAGCTCCGTGATGCGAACCAGATCCTCCGTAAGCGCGAGCAAACGAGACGTATTCCGCTCAATTACCTCCACTAAGTTACGAGCTTTATCGTCTGCTGAGATAGCACTAAGAAGACGCGCGGCTCCAGAAATTGCGCTTAAAGGCGTCCGGACTTCATGGTTCGCATGCGACAGAAAACTTGCTCGGGTTCGAGCCGCTTTCTCTGCAAAAAGTTTAGCCCTTGCTCGATCTCTTACTGCTGAAGCCAGATAAAACTGGTCGTCAGCAATTGAAGCCAGGCGTATCAATAGTTCCACGTCTTGCTCAGACCACTCTCGTGGACGTTGATCTGAGCAGCAAAGCGCACCAATCGGTTTGCCGCGCTCGCCGTGAAACGGAACGCCGAGATAGCTGACGACGCCGTAATCCTCTATTGCAGGATTGTGCATGTGAAGTGGATGCTCTCGAGCATCGGTCAATAGCAACGTCGAACGACTGTCTCGCACATGTTTGCAGAAGGAATGGCTCAACGGCGTCGCACGGCTCTGCTGCAGCTCATCCGGGACACCAACGGCTGATTTCAACAGTTGTCGACCACCTGCATCGTCAATGACCGTGAGAAGCGAAACCGGTACACCTAAGAGCCGCGAGGCCAAACTGGTGATTTTATCAAACCGGAAATCAAATTCAGAAAACGGCATGCTGAGCCCCGACAGGGCCATCGTGTTATAGTTCATGAAGGTGTCTTTCTGACAGCGTGGGCGTTCGAGCACATCGCCCGTAGACGCAATGCGAGAGAAAAGATGAAGTCCGCAGTTAGGGGCGAGGGACTGACGAAACAATGCTGAATTCACTGGGGATGAATGAAATTGCTGCGGTGCAGCGAATAAATGCTGAGACACAAGCTTGCTTTCAGCGGAAGTTGGCCTAAGTCGGCAACGTCTGAAACGCGGGGCGGGGGAGATAGGACGCGTTTCAGAGCTGATTTAAATGAACGGCATTTTGATCCTGCACATTCGTCGTCCAGCCTAAGAATGCTGCGTGACGCACAGACGGCTGGTTCGGTGACGCCTCTCTACGGAGATTCCCCTGGCTTTGAAGTTTTCCTTAGGGCGGGTCGCAACAAGATGGATTTTTGCACACGCAAAATCCTGAGGGGCGGCAGACCTCCGCCCCCCACGAGGTCAGTATGGGCTCGGACCGGACATCAGCCCATAGCAGAACGGATCGACATCTGAACGTCGTTGGCGTGCGGTTGCTGCCGTTCGCCAACCCAGAACTGACCTTCGTACATCCGGCAGCGGTCGGCGGGACTGAGCCCTGTATGGACATCGGCGTATTCTCCGAAAAGTATTGGCTTCTGGGATGAACGCTTCGGAGCAGTCCGCACAATCATGGAGCGTTGAGCGTGCAGTTCTTATTCCGCTAACGAGAAGGCGAAGACTGCGGAGTCCACTGCGGAGCCCCTCGGAATTGCTTCATATCGTCCGTCTTCGACTGACCTGACGACAAAGCAGTTTTTTCGCAAGCCGTAGGTGTCGCTCCACCACTCCAGTTCGTAGCATATAGCGCCATCAGTAATGGCCCGCTGTCCGCACAGTCCTTGTCATCAGAAGACGTACGGACGCAAAGCTCATTATTTGTCTGCCAAGTCCATACGCCCCAGCCATTTTCAGTCACCCAGACTTTGCCGTCGACTATTTCTCGCAAAGAGTCGTCACTGACATTTTCGGCATGCGCCGAGCTCCAAACTCCCACAACACTTGCAAAAAGAATGGCTGTCACGCGGTGTAACGACGGTATGATGGTGCCAATTCTGGTTACAGACCCGGTGGCTACCCTCGGTGGTGACATGACGTTCTCCCTGACCGCCCGATGCAAGATTCAGTGTATCACAACTTTGCCTACTTTAGTAGTGAGGTAGGGAGAATTGGATTTCCAACAATCAGCAAGTAGCAGAGCAGCAGTCCACCATCTTCTCGTGCCTTGACGGGGGTACATCCACCTAAATCTAACGTCTGCTTAGTCCCGCAACCTGTGTCCCGCAACCTGTGAATTCGACGGCTGATCCATGCTGCGACATGCACAGATGGCCGCTTTCCACGCTGCGCAACGGCATCCATTTTTTCGCTAACGCGACATTTTTTGTGCTGCGAGCGCCCGCAGCGCGAAAATCGAATTCACAGTGTGGGCTCTGAACTGCCGTTCGCTGTATCGAGAAGGAACGACCGGTTTTGCTTAACGTAGGATTTAGCACTGAGCCGGAGGAGACCCCATTAGGCACACCTTCCCCGCTCGCTGCCTGCATGTTTCTGAAACTGCGGTCGCGCGAGCGAGGTTTAGCGGCGGTCGGGGCCGACGATCACGTAGAGGATCGCAAGGACGATCAGCTCCACGGTGACGTCATGCATGACCGCCAAAAAGGCGTCCAGCATCGCATCTCCAGTGATGAGAAGGGGATCGGTGGATACAAAAAAACCCAGACCTTTCGGGCTGGGCGGCATCCTTCGATGGTATGAACATACGCACGAAATGAGGTGTATGCAAGTTCGTGAGCTCGCAAGCTGCCATAGATCGGCGAGCGATTATATTTAAAGTGACCCCATATATTTAGTCAAGTTCGTGGGGTGGGGTGCGCCCCCAACAAGGGAGCGCTCTGATCAGCATCAATCGGTGTAGTAGTCGATGATGGCGCGGATCAACTGGCCGATGAGCCATCGCATCAATTTGCGTATGATTGTGAGCATGAGCACCTCCTTTCTGAAAAGAAAGTCGGATCGCTCTTGGAAATCGGGAAACCGATTTTTTCACAATACAGGTCGAAGCAGATCGGGAGATGGTTCGGAAAGGTCTACCTCAGCACCACACCACCATCTGGCGTCCACGACTTGATTGGAAAGCAGACTCCAGTGCGGTGGTATTCGCCATCGATCAAAAAATGCACGCTCCGCATGCAATCGATACAGTCGCAGATGTCGTAATGGTCAGCGCCGCAGACGCAGCTGTCTGCAGGCTTTTCGATCAAGCGAATGCAATTCTGGCACATGTGATACTGGCTGCGCAGCGTCTCGGCAGGCGTGTTCCTGAGCACGTTCAGATCGCTCATGTCTTCGCCGCCCCTTTTGCTGTCGCTGACTTCGGTGCTGCAGGCTTCGCGCTGCGCAGCTCCTTGATCTCGGACGCAATCTGATCAACACGTTTCCAAGCGTCGTGGGCACGGCTCCTTTCGATGCCGATGCTTTTCTTGAGTTCCTCGTTCTCGATGGCGGCAGATGACAATGCCTCCTGTGCGGCTGCACGCTCTGACCGCGCGAGAGTGAGGTCGCTGCGTGCAGCGGTAAGCTCTGAGTTGACCGTTTTAAGCTCCTCGCGGAGCTCGTCGACTTTAGCTTCGGCTTTGGTCTTCGCGGCCACTGCTTCGGCTTCACGCTTTTCTGCTTTGTCGATTGCAGCAGCGTCCTTTTTGGCCGCGTCATCCTTGGCGGCAATCTCATCCTTGAGCTGGGCTTCGACGTCGGCCATTTTCGCAACATTTCTATGTAGCGCGTCGATCTGATCCTGCCGCTGCTCTGCTGTCTGTGTCATTTCCGCAAGCGCATCTTCGGCTGTCTCGGCACGGTGCGCTTCGTCCTGAGCTTCGGTCGCCAGACCTTCGCTTTCCGCAGTGAGCGCCGCGATGGCCTCCTCGAGCCCCGCGACCTGTTTGCCATGCATCTCGCGTTCGTCTTCGCGCATCCTGTCCGATTTACGGCGCTCGTCAGCTACCGCGCGATCAATCTCATTGGTGACGGCTTCCCGCATGGATTTGAGAGCGTCGAAGACTGTGGACAGACCTTCATCAAGAATTGACGCTCGATGCTCGACAATCTCTTCTGCCGGCTGATCTTCACCCTTCTCCGCTTCTGCTTTTTCGGCGCGCCAAGCAGTGACTACTTTCGAGAATGTCGATAGCGACCCACCTACGCCCATATGTTCGTGGACGGTTTTGGCATAGACGGTGCGCCACCCCTTTGCCTCGGCGAGCGCTTCCGCCGCTTCGATGATTTCCGCGTCTGTTGCTGCTCTCGGCCGTGCCATTTAGTAACCTCATTGATATTCTGTAACGTATTTACGTTTCGTAATATCATTATATGTTACGTTACTTTATCCGCCAAACGGATACGAAGATGCCGTCCAGCAAATATGTGGATAACCTTATTCTGGGCACTAAAGGCTATCTGGCCGAACGATCTGTTGATTTATGTGGATTTCGGGGTGCTTGGTGTTGGCTTGCACCGTTTCGGCCTAGAGCCTCATGGGCCGGGTCGATACAATCGCCAGAATTGCGGGATTGAGGTGCTAAGTGGCTGTAAAGAAAGACAATCAAAATTCAGGTTTGAGAGGGGCGCAGAAGGCCAAAAAGGATGAGTTCTACACGCGCCTCGAAGATATCGAAAAAGAGCTTCGGCACTATCGTGATCACTTCAAGGGTAAGGTTGTTCTGTGCAACTGCGATGACCCGAGGGTCAGTAACTTCTTCCATTATTTCTCGTATGGCTTTGAGCATCTTGGCCTGAAGAAGCTTATCACCACTTGTTATAAGAGCCGGGAGCGCGACATCTTCAGCGAGTGTCAGGACAAAACGGCCATCTCCCTAGTTTACAATGGAGATAAAAATGGCAACCGGGTTCCTGATGTTGATGAGATCGGGGTCCGCCCTTTGAAGGGCGATGGTGATTTTCGAAGTGACGAATGCGAGGAACTTCTGAAAACAGCCGATATCGTGGTAACCAACCCCCCGTTCTCGCTTTTTCGAGAATACCTCGCTCAGCTTATGGCCCATGAGAAGAAGTTCTTGATCATCGGCAACATGAATGCGGTCACATATAAAGAGGTTTTCCCCCTCATTCGGGAGAACAAGGTTTGGCTTGGCCCAAGCATCCGCAGTGGTGATCGTATTTTTGGCGTTCCCGATGACTACCCGCTTGAAGCTGCCGGATGCGGGATCGACGAAAACGGCAAGAAATACATCAAGGTGAAGAGCGTCAGGTGGTTCACCAACATGGATTTCGCGGCGCGCCATGAGGACCTCATCCTGCATCGCAGATACACGCCTGAAGACTATCCGCACTTCGATAACTACGATGCGATCAATGTGGATGTCACAAATGATATTCCGGCAGATTATGACGGCCCTATGGGTGTCCCGATCACTTTTCTGGACAAATATAACCCAGAACAGTTCGAGATCTTGGGGATCACGGACCGAGACAACAACAGTGGTCTGAAAACTCGCGTTTATACTCGTGAGGATGGTCCCAAATATAGCGATATGAACCGGAGAGGTGCAGTTCGGATTAACGGACAGCTCAAGCCTACATATGCGCGAGTGTTTATACGAAAGCTTAAAAAATGAAGATTGAACTAAAAGAGATTACCGTCCGCGAGCTCAGTGAAGGATACAGCGACAATACGGAAGGTGGTGTGATCGGCTATGGCGGAAAACTAGATATCCGACCGCCTTTCCAGAGGGAGTTCGTTTACAAGGATGCGCAGCGGGATGCAGTCATCGATACAGCTTCCAAAGGCTTCCCGCTGAACGTCATGTATTGGTCCGTGCGGGATAATGGCGAATTCGAGATCATTGACGGCCAACAGCGGACGATCTCACTTTGCCAGTATGTCCATGGTGATTTCTCGGTCCAGATCGGTTCTTTCAAGGAAAAACGTGCTTTCCACAACCTCCAGGATGACGAGCGAGATAGACTTCTGGACTACTCTTTAACGGTCTACCTATGCAGCGGCACTGACACTGAAAAGCTTGAGTGGTTTAAGACGATCAACATCGCAGGTGAGCAGCTCACAGACCAGGAATTGCGCAATGCTGTCTATCATGGCGAATGGGTGACGGATGCGAAAAAGTGGTTCAGCCGACCGAACTGCCCAGCCCAGGCAGTTGGATCGAAGTATCTGAATGGCTCCGCGATCCGACAAGATTATCTTGAGACGGCAATTAGGTGGCAAGCGCCCGAAGGCGATATCGAACAATACATGTCGGACCATCAGAGGGAGGCATCTGCCAAGGAACTGTGGGACTACTTCAGCGATGTCATGGAGTGGACGCAGGCTTGCTTTCCAAAATACCGCAAACAGATGAAGGGTGTTCCTTGGGGCCCTCTCTACAACGAATTTGGCCCGCAGGTCATCGACGCTGCAAAGGCCGAGGATGAGGTCACACGTCTACTCATCGATGATGACGTGACAAACAAGTCCGGCATATACAGCTACGTCTTCGATGGTAGGGAACGGCACCTGAACATCCGAAAGTTCACCGAGAAGGACCGGGTCGAAGCATACGAGCGCCAGGGTGGCGTTTGCCGCGTGTGCAAGAAAACCTTCGCCATCGAAGAGATGGAAGCAGATCACATCGACCCGTGGCATGAAGGGGGCAAGACAAACGCCCTGAACTGTCAGATGCTCTGCAAGGAAGACAACCGTCGGAAGTCGGGAATTTAGTCGTTCTGTGGAAACCAGATTCAACTCAGAGGCGTTCAAAAACGCGGAACAGGTTTTATGTTAAGCGATTTTGACATGCCGGGATTCCGCTATAGGTTGTGCAGCGGTTAGCCCTGAACGCGATTGAGGACAGGACGCAATATGACAGCCCAGGACGATAGGTGGCGATATCTACACAGCGTGATCTGGGATGCTCTGCGGCGTGGCGACGACATTCCGCTGGATGAGCTGCCGGAGCATGTACAAGCTTATCTCGCGGAGACTGGAGCAGCGCGTCCGATCTACAATGGGGTGGTCCACGCAAGCGCCGAAGATGTCTTGGCGGCGCTCAGTCAAATCAATGACTGAAATCTTGACCCTGGTCTCTCATCTCATCGAGATCGTCCATACCCTCCTCTACCGCCCTCGGTGACGACGGCATTGCCGGAGTTGCCTTGCGCACGACAAGAACATCCAACCAGTCTTTGCAGAGCTGTTTTGACCCTTCGACGCGTGATGGTGGCGCTAGACGCTGAGCGGTAGGCAGGAAGACCTTGAGCCGCTTGTGAAGGGTCTGGCCACCCTTGTCATTGTCGAACCCTGAGAGCGTCTCTTTACCCTCTGACAGAGCTAGAAGCGCAACTTCGGTCTTAGACCCAAAACCGCCGCCTGTGCTAACATAGATGGTATCGTCACGGCCTTCGATTTCGGCCAGGGCTAAGGCATCAAGGCCGCCTTCAAAGACTACGACCCTCGATGCGGTATCTGGGTCACCCAGGACGCAGATCGTCTTGATGCCGCCACTGGCAAAACGTGCGGTGTTAGCTTCCCCACTCCTTGCCCACCGCTGCTCGAAGCCCTGAATATCTCCGGTCTGGGTGTTGCGATGCGCAAAATAGATTCCACCAAAAGCACCAACGCGGACTTGATCGCGGTAGCGTCGCAGGGTGGCTTTGGAGATACCTCGATCCTCCGCGTATGTGCGCTGGCTCTCGATGTAGGGCGCCTCTTCCCACCGGCGCCGTGCATGCGTGTGATCTTTAGGTTCTTCCGGGGTAGAGCTTGTCGCAGTTACAGCAGGCAGAGGGGTGGTGGCCAAGATTTCGCGGAATGCCTTGCGGGCGTCGCCGAGCGTTTTGCCCGGATTATCTGCGAGCCAGAGGTCTACTACAGAGCCAGACTCCCCCGATTTGTTGGAGACCCAGAGCCAGATATTGCCTTGGCGTGTGCATTTGATCGTATCGGCGGTGCCGCGGGTGTAGGTCCGGCGATACTCTCCTTTGCTGTCGCCGTGTCCATCCGGGTGCTTAGGCGCATACTCCCACCCTCCGGCCGCGGCGATCGTGTCGATATGGACCGCGCGCATATCTTCGAGCTCGTGCGCGCTGTTTTCGCGTAGCTGATATTTGATCCTGCGTGCTTTGCCGCCGTCCCCTTTGTCAGCATCTGGAGCAGGCTGTGGTTTTGAGACGGTACGGCGGTCGGGCAGCGCAGACTTGATCCGCTGCTCCTCTTCGCGCGCGACGGTGCGAAGGGCGGTCCGCACAGGATCGCGCCCCGAACCGAGAGCCGCCACAACCGCCCGGGCTTCGGCCGTAGCCTCAGCCTCATATGCGGCCTTCTCACCGTGCTCCCGGTCATTGTCGGCCAGAGCCTGATCGCGCTCTGAGATGCCCTCCAGAGCCTCTTTTTCGGCCGCTCTTGCAGCCATATCGATCCGGCGCTGAGCCTTCTCTTGGCGCTCGATGATCGCGTCACATTGTGCTTGTAGATCTTCCGGGACGCCGTGGACTGCCAACCCTGCTTTGGCTGCCTGAAGCGCGGCCGCGTGTACGAATTCCGGCGATCCCGATGGCATGACCGATGACCAGCCTTTGGCCTTCGCCATCGCGATCATCGCCGCACGCGTCTCGGCTGTGCTCTTGGATGTCGAAATCTTAGAGCCATGATCGACGACAGTGGAGTTGTCTCGGAATGTGATCTGAGGTGGTGCATCTTGTAGATCTACGTAGCGGATCGACTTGGAGACCTGCGCATCGAGGTAGAGATCGCAGTAGATCCGGCGCAGCAATGTGATTTTGAAAGACGATGCAGAGACAGATTGCTTGTTTTCATCGGCCACGCTGCCGGCAAGGCTTCCGATCTCGGCATGATCTTCCTTGAGATCGTTCTGGTAAGGCTGTGCGGGCTCTTCATATGCTCCGAACGCCTTCTCTATCTTGGCAATGGAAAACTTCGAACCGAAAGCTGACGCCTTGGCATATTCGCTGCTTCCCAGGATACCGACGCGCGCGCCTGATCCGGCTTTGTAGTAGCTGAGACCAAGCTCTCCGAGCGCATCGTGGAGGCTTTGCCAGTCGTAGGCTTCACCTACTGCTTCCCCGAAGCGAGCCTTCAGATCATCGGGGATCCCTGCCTCGAATGTCTCAAAGCCGGTGCTTTTCTCTGCTTTCCGGCTACCCGCGCTCTTGGGGCGCTTTCCGCTTTCACGGTCCGCAACCTTACGCGCCCAGGCCTCTTCGTTTCGCTTGAGTTCCACAGTGCCGTCTGCGCCGACATCAAAATCAAAGCGCCCCCGATCATGCGACCATCCCTGCTTGATCTCGATCTCACGACAGGCTTGCTCGATGCGGAGGTGATCGTTGGACTTGCTCCAGACTTTGCCGGTTGTCGGATGGACGGTATTGCAGACGAGGTGGATGTGCTTGCGCGCGGTGTCATGGTGCGTGCCGATGACGATCTGATGCTCATCAAGGCTGAGGCTTTGGATCATGTGCTCCGCGGCCGCAAACATCTGATCATCGGTCGGCTGCTCCTGCTCATGCCATGACAAGACCAGGTGGTAATACGGTTTTTGCACGCGGGTGTTGAGCTCTGACGTCAGCAGCATTTCATCTGCTGCATCATGCCAATCGCTGGAGGCGATATTACGCATCTCGATCCGGGCGGCTTTACTGCACACATATCGCACGCCCGGCCTGAACGCTTCAGCGCCACCGCCGGACCCCTTCTCGCCCTGCTTTTTGATCGCTTCGCCGATCACGTCAGGATCTCCTTGATCTGAGAGGCGACATCTTCGACCGAGGCGCGTGCGCTTTTGATCGTCTCGATGTCAGTGTCTGATAGTGCCGACACTTTGCCTGAATTGATGCTGTGTGCGATCTGATTGAGGTTGCTGCCGTGCTTGCCCAACTCGCCGAGCGCGCGGATCAAAGCAGTCCGATCTTGCTTCTCGAACCCTTCCTTGCCGAGGATGAGAGCCGAAAGATAGGCGCGGTGATCATCAAAGCCAGCATCGCGCGCACGCGATTTGAAAGCGGCGAGCTCACCGGCATCGACACGCTTTGAGAGGATGTGCCCCCTGCGTCTTTTTGAGGACCTTTCGCCTCCGTCACCTGCCCGTGCCATCTTGCTCTCCGTCTTTTTTGGTAACCTACCACTACCCCCCGAAAACTCTGCCCCCGCCTATTGCCCAAAGCTGATTCCGCCGCCGGCCGCAGGCCAAGAAGGAGATCAGCCAGACCGCTCAACGAAACACACTACATCGCCGGAACTCGAGAGACCTGGCGCCTCGGCGCAAATACCTCGCGCGTCGAGGACGAGATAGGTCGCGGCAGCGCCGAGCGCAGCCACAGCACAAGCAATGACAGCACCAGCGATGGATGCTGTGATCAGCTGCCGTCGTGAGATCGTGTCAGATCTACTCTCTGTCTTTTTCGCAGCGACTTTTGCGATCTTGTCAGCTGCTGCATCGACCATTGCCGAGACAGTCCGCTGCGCTTCCTTTGCCGCGATTGGACCAGCAGCATCTGGGATCGCTTTGATCTCATCGAGGACGGATCGGATCTCTTTGACGGTTGTATGACGCGCAGCTTGATTTGCTACTGCGTAGTGGTCGAGCGTCATGATGACCGGCCACATTTCATCCCGGGGCGATAGACCCAGTGATGCTTTGACCGCGATAAGACGCTCTCTGTCTTTGTCGGACGGCGCCCGACGATACAGCTGCGCAAAGAGATCTTCGGGAAACTCACTCATCGAGGACACCTGCGAGCTTGAGCTGACCGATCCATCCTGCGAGAGCAGCCTTGGCCCTGATTTTATTGATCATGCTTGCCTTGTCGGAATCTTGGATCGAGATGAGGTTGAGACCCTCGCGCGACATCAGTGACGTCACCGCTGGATCGAGGCGCGTCATGTCGATGATCTTGCCGCCCCGCTCGAGCACCGCTTCGCGCGTCTTCGAGGCATCGAAGTCCGTAAACGGGCGATCTTCATAATGGTTGCGAACAATGATCCAATCTGTGTGCTCGACTGGGAAGACTTGTAGCTCGTCGCGGAGGGCCGCGATGGGCTCTCGATTTTGGTCGACCGCGAAAAGCACAACTGCGCGCGCATCGATTTCGCCAAGAAGCATGCCGAGGTCGATGGATCCCTCTTCAGAGCCGCCGCCTGTAAATCGCTCAGTGGCAGCTGACCCACCGGCCGGCATGTCGATCAAAACGTCGCCATCAGCGGATGCGATAGCCTCGAACAGATCCTCGATACCCTCGATCTTGAGAACATTGCACCGGTGGACCGGATGTTCACTTGAATGCCACGATTGATAGAGACCTGGATTTTTTGCGTCGCCATCCACCAGCTGCAGGCTTTGGTTTTTGGCCGCAAATGCAGCGGCGGTGCGGGTGGCCACCTGAGTTTTTCCAACGCCACCTTTGTCGCCATGTGTAAAAATAATGCGCTTCATAGATCTACCATATTGCGGAATTGACCTTCCGTCTTGGTGCTCTGAATTTTCTTATCGCTAACTTCTCGATTATCTTCCAGTTTACCCTCCGAACTATCTTTGCTTTCCCTTGGAGTGCGTCTCGTCCAGGACTTGAGTGGCTTGATGCCGGCCTCTTCACGCGCAGCCCGAACGTAGGCCTTGAAGGTCGACATCTTGATCTGCTCATCAGGTGGTAGCGTCTTATTCAGCTCTTCGCAGATCTCAGACATTTGGAAGCCGGCCTCCATCTTCGCATGGATGTCTTCGATCAAGCTCGCAACGAATTGCTGCTTTGTTAGCTTGACCTGCCTTTTGGACGACATGCCCTTTAAGGCGGCTTTGGCCTCTTTTAGTTTATTGCTTTCGATAGACATGATGCTTATCCTTTGTTACGCTAGAGTATACACAAGCATGACCTTTTCAACATCTTTTATATATCTTGCAATTCTTCATGACAATCTTTATTTATATAGCAGGGTATGGCGACGGTAAACCGTCCCCGACCTGATCTCACGCGGCGGCGACACTGATGTGTCTTCTCCTTGTGAGATGAAAAGAGAAACTTGTCGGCGCCGGGGGCTTCTCCGCGTTTGGAGAGGGCAGTAGATGGAAAATGAACGGGCAGCGCGTGATGCGATTAAGGCGATGCAGGAGTACGAGGTCCTGGAGGGCGTAGGTCATTTTTTTGACGCAGACCCCCTACCGCTCGACTTTGTCCTGCCCGGGTTGCTGCGTAAAAGCGTAGGCGTTTTGGTTGCGGCTGGGTCCACAGGGAAGTCATTTCTCGCCGTTGAGGCATGTATGACTATTGCAGCCGGTAAGGATGTCTTTGGCTTGTTCGGGGGCGGTGATATCACCGCGGGATCAGTGGCCTACGTCGCCCTTGAAGATCCCCTCGATGTGTTTTGGCATCGCATTCACGGTATCGGCAAGTACCTCGAAGAGAACCTATCAGAAGATGATTACAAGCTGATTAGAGGCGGACTTGATAACATCCACCTGCATTCGCTCTACGGGCGCGGATACCGCCCCATGAAGTCGGATGACCTGACTGCTTCACCGCATTTTAAGCAGACGGTCGAGAGGGTCAAAGCGCAGGGCGCACGGCTCGTTGTTGTTGATACCTACAGTCGGTTTTTGGCTGGCCACTCGGAGTCCGACAACGCCATTGCATCGACCCTCGTGTCGATCCTTGAGCAGCTGTGCAGCGAAGCCAACTGTGCGGTGCTCGTCATTCACCACACCAACAAAGCGTCGCAGTTTAGCGGCGAGCAGGGGAACCAGGGTGCCGCGCGTGGTGCGTCTGCACTGACTGACAACGCGCGCTACCAGCTCAACATGTGGACCATGCCGCAGGCGGATGCAGAGCGCTACGGAGTCGACGATGAGGAGCGGAAGCGGTACGTCTTTGCGGAGGCAACTAAGGCCAACCACATGCCGCCGCAGGGCATGCGATGGCTGCAGCGTCAGGCTGGCGGTGTGCTCATTGGGATTGATGCACTCGATGAGACCCCTCGGGGACGTCTGCGTAGGCCAGGGGGAGAATACG